>JBFJTV010000380.1:0-3121 GCA_041625075.1 Candidatus Polarisedimenticolaceae bacterium
GAAGTCGAGCCCGCGGATCTCGGCCACCGAGACGACGGTTGCGGCCACCGCGGCCTGCGCGGCCTCGAGCGTCATCATTCCGGCTTTTTCGGCGTCGCTCGCGCTCGCGATCCCGACGACAAATGCGATCACCGTCGCGAGCGTCCACATCTTCAGGTGCCGTCGAGGATCCATGCCGGGCCTCCCTCAAAGCCAACCGGAGCGATCGTGACACTCCAGTCTACCGTCTCTGACCGGGGCGCGGCACGTGAGAAGATGAGAGTCATGGCCACCGATCCGTTCGACTCCTGGTTTGCCGCCGTCGAGCGCCGACACATGGCGGATCTCACCTTTCAGGAAGTTCGCCGTGGAGTGCAGGCGTTGTCCTCACTCTACGTCGAGCGGCGTGGCAAGGCTCCCGCAAAGGCCGCGCTCGACGGGGCGGGGAAGCGCGCCGCGTTCGCGATGTTCTACGGAGCCATCCATTTTTTGTTGATTCGAAACGTGACCCGGGAGATCGGGGCGGCCAAGCCGGCCCCGGGGCGAATCATCGATCTGGGCTGCGGTACGGGTGTTGCCGGCGCGGCGTGGGCGACCGAGGCCGGACGCCGACCGGTGATCGCGGGTCACGACCGCAACCCGTGGGCAACCCGCGAGGCCGGCTGGACCTACCGCGAGCTCGGGCTCCGTGGGCGCGCGCGGTGCGGCGACCTGATGACCGCGCCCCTCCCCGGGCTAGACGATGCCGTCATCGCGGCTTTCGCGGTCAACGAACTCGACCGGGAGGCCAACCCGCGGCTGCTCCAGAAGCTTCTCGAGGCTGCTGGTCGTGGCGCGCGCGTTCTCGTCGTGGAGCCGATTGCGCGCAGGATGGTCGCGTGGTGGGATGGTTGGGCGGAGGCGTTTACGGACCGGGGAGGCCGCGACGACACATGGCGGTTCGCGGCCGAGCTTCCCGAGTCGGTGCGGCTCATGGATCGCGCCGCCGGGCTCGACCACCGCGAGCTGACCGGCCGGAGCCTGTACCTCGACGGCAGAACGGGAGCGAGGCGATCCTGACGGTTATACTGACGCATTCCGGATGTGGTCTGTCCGGAGCGGGAGGTCCGTGATGGTTGCCAAGGGACGCGCCTGCGTTCTCGCAAGTCTGTTGGTCATTCTCGTCGCTTCGTGCGCCCAGGGCGCGCCGACGGTCGACGACGCGGTGGCGTTCATCGATCGCGCGGAAAAAGAGCTGCTCGAGCTGTGGATCGAGACCGGGCGAGCCCAGTGGGTGCAGAGCAACTTCATCACGGACGACACCGAGCGCATCGCCGCCGACGCGCTCGAGAAACTGATCGGGCGGACCATGAGCCTCGCGGCCGAGTCGGCGAAATTCAACGATCTCGAGCTCCCGTACGACGTTCGCCGGAGGATCGAGATCCTCAAGACTTCGCTTCCGCTGGCCGCTCCCGACGATCCGGCCAAACAGGCGGAGCTCACCGCGATCACGACCTCGATGGAGAGCATCTACGGCAAGGGTAAGTACTGCAACGAGCAGGGGGAGTGTCTCGATCTCGGAGAGCTGAGCGAGATCCTTGCGGTGAGCCGCGACCCCGACGAGATGCTCGACGCGTGGCGGGGATGGCGAACCGTCGCTCCTCCGATCCGCGAGAAGTACCGACGCTTTGTCGAGCTTTCGAACGAGGGGGCGCGCGAGCTCGGGTTCGACGACCTCGGTGCCATGTGGCGGTCGAGCTACGACATGCCTCCCGACGCGTTCGCCGCCGAGGTCGTCAGGCTGTGGGAGCAGGTGCAACCGCTCTACGTCGCGTTGCACTGCCACGTCCGGGCCAAGCTTCGCGAGCGCTACGGCAACGACGTCGTCCCCGAAGACGGACCGATCCCGGCCCACCTCCTCGGCAACATGTGGGCGCAGCAATGGGGCAACATCCACGAGCTCGTCGCGCCCGCCGAGAGCGATCCCGGGTTCGATCTGACCGAGCGGCTCGAGGCCAAGGGTCTGGACGCTATCGAGATGGTGCGCTACGGCGAGAGGTTCTTCTCCTCGCTGGGCATTCCCGAGCTTCCGGACACGTTCTGGGAGCGATCGTTGTTCACCAAGCCGGCGGACCGCGAGGTGGTCTGTCACGCGAGCGCCTGGGACATCGACTACGTCGACGACCTGCGCATCAAGATGTGTATCAAGATCAACGACGAGGACTTTTCGACCATCCACCACGAGCTCGGCCACAACTACTACCAGCGCGCCTACAGCGTCCAGCCGCCGCTCTACCGCGATAGCGCCAACGACGGTTTTCACGAGGGCATCGGCGACACGATCGCACTCTCGATCACGCCCGAGTACCTCGTGGACATCGGGTTGATCGATAAAGCGCCCTCGGCGGAGGGTGATATCGGTCTGCTGATGCGGATGGCTCTGGACAAGGTTGCGTTCCTCCCGTTCGGGATGTTGATCGATCAGTGGCGCTGGCAGGTGTTCTCGGGCGAGATCGATCCGGGCGACTACAACGAGGCGTGGTGGGAGCTCCGCGAGAAGTACCAGGGCGTCGCGGCGCCGGTGGAGAGGACCGAGACCGACTTCGACCCGGGAGCGAAGTACCACGTGCCGTTCAACACGCCCTACACAAGGTACTTTCTCGCCCACATCCTGCAGTTCCAGTTCCACCGTGCGTTGTGCGAGGCGGCCGGCTTCGAGGGATCGCTGCACCGCTGCTCGATCTATGGCAACGATGCGGCCGGCGAGCGTCTGCAGAAGATGCTCGAGATGGGCCGGAGCCGTCCGTGGCCCGACGCCCTCGAGGTCGTGACGGGGCAGACCGAGATGGACGCGACCGCGATCCTCGACTACTTCGCCCCGCTCATGACGTGGCTCGACGAGCAAAACGAGGGACGCACCTGCGGGTGGTAGCCCGCGTGAGAGCTGAGCGTGGCCACCGAGTCGCACGCCGTCACCGGCGCCTTCGGATACTCGGGGCGTTACATCGCCCACAGGCTTGTCGGCGCCGGTCACGACGTCGTCACGCTGACCAACGCCTCTCCCCGATCGGGACTCTTCCGCGGACGGGTGCGGCACTTCCCGCTGTCCTTCGAGAACCGGGACGAGCTCGCCGGGGCCCTGACCGGTGTCGCGGTGCTGTAC
>JBFJTV010000381.1:0-3092 GCA_041625075.1 Candidatus Polarisedimenticolaceae bacterium
AGGCAGTTCACGGCGAAAGGATTCAGGACATGGTGTCGTCGTCGGGTTGGTAGCGGGGGCGGGATTTGAACCCGCGACCTTTGGGTTATGAGCCCAACGAGCTACCGGACTGCTCCACCCCGCGTCAAGTTGTGTGCGGCCAACCGGTTGAGATCATTACGGTTCTGATCCGCGCCGGCGGTTCGGTGGATTATAGCAGATCACCTGCCGCCTTCAAGGCTGCGCGGATTCGACGCCCAGCCCGGGCTCCTCGCGCGGCAGCAGGAAGTGGATCTCCCCTTCTCGAATGTAGCCGAGGTCCTCACGCGCGATCCGCTCGATCGCGGTCGGGTCGTCCTTGAGCGCGCGCACCTCTTTCTTGAGCTCGCGCACGCGGTCGAGCTGGTCGTCGACTTGACGCTGCAGATTCTGTTCTTCCATCCGGGTGCTGCGAAGGTCGAAGTACCCGCGCTCGCCGAACAGCGCGGCGACCGCTCCGCTCACGAAGACCAGAACCAGCAGCAAGAGCAGAAAGCGATCGCGGAGGCGCCGGTTGCGCTCGGCATCCGGATCGGGTTGCCCGGGCCTGCCGGAATCGATCCCGGCGCGGGCGTCGGAGACAAAGCCTCGCCCGCCGCTCTCCGACGCCGCCCCACGAGCCGACGCTCGTCGCCTCCGCTTGGGGAGGCGAACAACGATCCGGAATGCCACCGGGATCAGCCTCCTCACGCCGCCCGGGCGGTGACGCGCCCTTTGCAGCAGGTACCCTCAGTCCCGTAGCCGGGGGAACGCGTCCCGCCCCGGGTAGCGGGCGTCGTCCCCGAGCTCTTCCTCGATCCTCAAAAGCTGGTTGTACTTCGCGGTACGCTCGCCTCGGCACGGCGCACCGGTCTTGATCTGTCCGAGATTGAGCGCCACGGCGAGATCCGCGATGATCGGATCCTCGGTCTCGCCCGAACGATGCGACACCACGCACGAGTAACCGTTGCGCAACGCGAGCTGGATGCAATCGAGCGTCTCGGTGATGGTGCCGATCTGGTTCAGCTTGATCAGGATGCTGTTGGCCACTCCTTCCGTGATCCCCTCTTCGAGGATCGCGGGGTTGGTCACGAAGACGTCGTCGCCGACGATCTGGATCTGATCCCCGAGAGTGTCGGTCATCTTCTTCCAGCCCTGCCAGTCACCTTCCGCCATCCCGTCCTCGATCGACACGATCGGGTATTTCTTGACCCACGCCTGGTAGAGCTTCACCAGCTCGTCACGAGTCTTGACCGGCTTCTTCTCGGCAGCGAGGCGGTACTTCCCTTTCGAGAACAGCTCCGACGCCGCAACGTCGAGCGCCAGGACGACGTCCCGGCCCGGCTTGTACCCGGCCTTGACGATTCCCTCCATCAGCACCTCGAGCGCCTGCTCGTTGCTCTTGAGATCGGGCGCAAAGCCGCCCTCGTCGCCGACCGCGGTCGTGAGCCCGCGCTTGGCCAGGATGCTCTTGAGACCGTGGTAGCACTCGACACCACAGCGCAGCGCCTCGGCAAAGCTCCCGGCCGAGACCGGGACCACCATGAACTCCTGAACGTCGACGTTGTTGTCGGCGTGGGCCCCACCGTTGAGGACGTTGAGCATGGGGACCGGGAGGTCCTTGGTGTTCGAGCCCCCGAGGTAGCGGTAGAGTGGCACATCGAGCCACTCGGCGGCCGCTCGCGCCACCGCCATCGACACGCCGAGCATGGCGTTGGCGCCCAGCTTGGTCTTCGCCGGCGTGCCGTCCATCTCGATCATGGTGTTGTCGATGAAGACCTGGTTGACGACGTCGAAACCGACCAGCGCGGGGCCGATCTTGGTCTCGACATTGGCGACGACCTTGGCGACTCCCTTCCCGCCGTAGCGCTTGGCGTCCTTGTCGCGGAGCTCCAGCGCCTCGCGCGAGCCGGTGGACGCTCCCGAGGGCACGGCGGCGCGTCCGAGGATCCCGTCATCGAGAATGACGTCCACCTCGACGGTCGGGTTGCCCCGCGAGTCGAGTATCTCCCGCGCCAGGACCTCCTGAATCACCCCGCCTTCGGTCATCGCTTTTTTCTCTCCCTCAGGACAGCGTTCGAGAGGCTCGACTATACCGCAAAAATCCGCAAACCGTCACCTTTCGGTGTGGTAGGATGCGGCCGCCGCGCAAGGGGGTGCGATGGGCGCAGAGCCGCTGAAGTTCGCCGTCGTCCTGACGACCGCCGGTTCGGAGGAACAGGCGGCCAGCCTGGCCCGCGAGCTGGTCGAGCGGCGCCTCGCGGCCTGCGTCAACATCGCCACCCAGGTCTGCTCGATCTACCGCTGGAAGGGAAAGGTCTGGCAAGACGAGGAGAAGCTTCTGGTCATCAAGACCGCGGAGCATCTCTTCCCCGAGGTCCGCGCGGCCATCCGCGAGCTTCACACCTACGAGCTTCCCGAGATGATCCTTCTGCCGATCGCGCAGGCCGATCCGGAGGTGGAGAAGTGGCTCGCGAGCTGTCTGACCCCGGAGACCGGCGAGCAAGAAGCGGCACCCGACCCGGACGGGTCGGGTTGAGCCGTGCGGGTGCTCGGTGTCGGTGGAGCGTCGTCCGGGGTGGGCAAGACGGCGGTCGTTTGCCTCCTGCTGGAGGCGCTTCCCGGTTGGGGAACGCTCAAGACCTCGGTCTTCCCAACGGACCCGACGCGGGACGAGCCGTTACCGGGTGGCTTCGAGGTCATCTCCGACCCGGAAGTGCTGAATCGTTCCGGGACGGACACCGCCCGGTTTGTCGCGGCGGGCTCGGCTCGCGTGAAGTGGCTCCGAAGCCAGCGGGGCTCTCTCGGTAAGGGAATCGCCACGGCGCTGGCCGAGTTCGCCGATCTCCCCGGGGTAATCGTCGAGGGCAACTCGTTTGCGGCTCACCGCAAACCGGACGCTTTCGTTCTGGTGGTGCGAAGCGGTCTTCGTGAGATCAAGCCATCGGCGTGGGACCTTCGCCCGGACTGGTTGGTTCTCAACGATCTCGGGACCGCTGACGAGTCGGACCTCGCGTGGTTGCTCGAACTCCCCGATCCTCTTCGGAAGCCTGCGATCGTGATCGACGCCGGATCGGCCGAGCACGACGGCTCCG
>JBFJTV010000382.1:0-3076 GCA_041625075.1 Candidatus Polarisedimenticolaceae bacterium
GAGCTCGCGCGCGCGCTCGAGGGTTGACCGTCGATGCCGGGCAACGGTCGAGGTCGGGTCCGCAACACCCCGTGGGTGAACCTCTCGGACGAGGAGCTTCTCGAGGTCCGAATCTGCGATCTCAAGGTCAAGATCGAGAGTAGCGAGATCGAGCCGCGGATTGAGCAGCTGTACGACGAGCTCGTAGAGGCGGGGCTCGGAATTCGCCCGGTCTGCTTTCTCACCGACGAATGGCTTTCCCCCAACGGTCAGAACGCCATCGGAGTCCCTTTCTACCTTGCCCATCCCCGACTTCGCGCCCTGGAGTTCCGGATGATGTTCGAGGTCGAGGGCGGAACGCCTAGCTGGTGCATGAAGCTTCTACGACACGAAGCCGGACACGCGCTGGACCACGTCTACCGCCTGCACAGACGCCCGGACTGGCAGGAAATGTTCGGTTCCCCGCGGGTGCGGTACAACCCGTACTTCTATTCGGCCGATCCTCATAGCAAGGCCCACGTCCGAAACCTCCCGGGCGACTACGCGCAGTGTCATCCCGACGAGGATTTCGCCGAGACCTTCGCCGTTTGGCTCAACCCGAACGCGAACTGGCGCACGCGGTACCGCGGCTGGCCGGCGATCCGAAAGCTCCGCTATGTCGATCGGCTGATGCGTGAGCTCGACGGCCGCGTGCCTCGACGGCGCAAACCGAATCTCCATCCCGAGGCGAAAAGCATTCGCTCGACGCTGAAGACGCATTACCGCCGCAAGGCCAAGCTTTACGAGATGGGAGATCTGGGATTCGCCGCGCGCGACCTCAAGCGTATCTTCCGCTCCACCCGGGCCGCCGATCCCGAGGATTCCGCAGCGCAGTTCATCCGTTCTCACAAACGACGCCTGGTCAAGTCGATCACCGAGTGGTCGGGAGAGGCACCGCACTCGGTGGCTCACGTCGTCAAGATGCTCGCAAAGCAGTGCGATGAGCGCGGACTGGTGTTGCGGGACGAGCCCGAGCCGACACTCGTGCAGTTCTCCACGTACGTGACCACCCTGATCATCAACCGGATCCACACGCACACTTACCGACTCCGGAAGCGATGAGCCCCAAGCCGCTCAAAGTCCTGTTGATGTTCGAGGTCGACGGCCCCCCGGGCACCGACGACGAGTTCATCAAGTTGATGGAAACGGACGACAAGTGGTTCTCCGAGGGACACGTCCGCGCGACGCTCATGGAAAACGGTCACGAGGTCCTACTCGGTCCGATCTACAAGGAAGCCCGAGAGGTCATCGATCTCGTCGAGAAGACGAAACCGGACGTCGTGTGGAACTGCGTCGAGACCTTTCACGGGCACCGGTACTACGAGAGCAACGTCGCTGCCATCTTCGAGCTGCTCAAGGTGCCGTACACCGGATGCGGCTACCGCTGCCTGATGATCTGCCAGGACAAGGCGCTCTCGAAGAAGATACTCAAGCACCATCGGGTGAGAGTCCCGGCGTTCGTGACGTCTCGAAAGGCCCAGCCGCTTCAAAAGCTCACCGGTATCGAGTTCCCCGTGATCGTCAAGCTTCTCGCCGAGGAAGGCTCGGTCGGCATCACCAAGGACTCCTTTGCCGAGAACGAGGAGCAGGCGTTGAAGCGTGTCGCCTTTTTACACGAGCGCTTCGATCAGGATGTCATCGTCGAGCAGTTCATCCGCGGTCGCGAGCTTTACGTCGGCGTCATTGGCGAAAAGCGTCTGAGCGTCTTCCCGCCTCGCGAGATGAGATTTGCAAAGGTGCCGGAGGGCGAGCCCAAGTACGCCACGTGGACCGCGAAGTGGGACCCCGACTACCGTGAGCGTTGGGGGATCTACAACACTTACGCCGACGATCTGCCGGAGAAAACGCTTCGTGAGATCGGACGGATATCGCGGCGTATCTTCCGCGTTCTTCGCATGCAGGGCTTCGGCCGCATCGACATGCGTCTGACCGATGAAGGCAAGCTCTGGGTCGTCGAAGCCAACCCGAACCCGGAGATCGCGATGTACGAGGACTTTGCCGAGGGCGCCCGCAAGTTCGGCATCTCGTACAACGAACTCGTCGAGCGCATCCTGCGGATGGCGTTGAGAATCACGTTCCCTTGAAATCGGCCACCGAACAGGGGGGCCGGCGAGTCAGATGTTGGACAGGGGGATCGTGGTCTTGGGGGGCCGCAACGCATCCACCAGCGCATCGACACAGTCCGAATCGAAGTGGGTTCCGCGCTCTTCGTGCAACATCTTGAGCGCGCGCTCGTTGGGGACGGGGTCACGAACGGTGGAAGTCGTCATGGCGTCGTATTGCTCGGCCACCGCAAGCACCCGTGCGTTCAGCGGCACCCGGTTTCCCTCGATCCCGTAGTATCCGGTGCCGTCCATACGCTCGTGGTGGTACAGAATCGTTCTCTGGACCTCGGGGTCGGGATCGAGCGCCCCCAGGAGACTGGCACCGCGACGAGGATGCGTCCGCATCAGTCGCATCTGAGCTTCTCCGAGCGGGCCGTCCTTGCGAAGCACCTCGATCGGCAGCGCGATCTTCCCGATGTCGTGAAGCATCGCGGCCCGGAGCAGCGGGGATGCCTCCGCGTCGCCCATCCCCAGACCGTCGGCGATCAGAGCGGCGAACGAGGTCACCCGCTCGGCGTGGCCGGGCTCGAACATGTCGCGGCGGTCGGCCCATTCCGCGACGCGCGTGACCACCTCGAGATAGGGCCAGCTGGGCTTGGGCGGCCGCGGGACCCGCGCGCGAAGCAAACCGACGACTCGCTGCCCCACGGTCTTGAGCCTCGGTCGAGACTCCTCCTCCTCGCCGTCCACCCGGCCCCGAAGTACCAGCCGTCGGAGCTGGACGAGCGCGTCGATCCTCGCGAGCAGATCCTCGCTGGTAAACGGGCTTCTTATGCGATCGACGAACCGCTCGTCGAGGTACGCCGTGTCCTCGGGATCGGCGTCGTGATGCAGCAACAGGATGGGGGCCGGGAAACTGCGTGGCGCGGGACCTCGGGCGCAGATGACCGGATCGCTCGACTCGACCGCCGCGACGATCAGTTGTGGCCGGACGTCGCGCTCGCGCTCGCGCC
>JBFJTV010000383.1:0-3059 GCA_041625075.1 Candidatus Polarisedimenticolaceae bacterium
CAAGCAGGTGGTGCCCGTGGCGGTCATCGACGACGCCAGCGCCCGCGAGCACGCGCTCTCGCGTTTCGAGATGTTCTACACCGAGGAGCGCCTCGACGCGATCGAGCGCGCCTATGCGCTCCTCGGCCTCCTGCCCGAGGGCACCGACATCCTCGAGGCCTATCTCGAAGTTCTCGAGGAGCAGGCCGGCGGTTTCTACGATCCCGGGAGCAAGTCCTTCTACGTTCTTGCCGACATGCCGGTGGGGTTGGCAAGGATGATCGTCGCGCACGAGCTGACCCACGCGCTCGAGGATCAACACTTCGAACTCGACGGACGAGCCATGGCCGTCAACGAAAACGACGACGCCGTCTTCAGTCGTGGAGCGATCCACGAGGGCAGCGCCATGCTCGTGATGAATCGTTACCTGCTCGACGCCATGCTGTCCGGGGAATTGAACACAGAGGGCCTCAGCGAGTTGGCGGAAACGGAGGCCGGAAGAGCCGAGAAGCTCGGCGAGATGCCACCCGTGCTCAGCCGACCGCTGTTCGGCTCTTACATGCTCGGGATGAGCTTTCTGCTGCGAGGCAACATGATCGCCATGGCGGACGAATTTCCGAGGGAGAACGTCAATCGTGCTTTCAACGAAAGCCCGTCGTCCTCGGAACAGGTCCTCCACCCGGAGAAGTACTGGGACCCGGAACGCCGGGATGATCCCGAGACCGTCACGGTCGATGTCGAGAAGGCTCTCGGAAAGGGCTGGCAACGTTCGGGACAGGGGATTCTCGGCGAGTTGATCCTCGGATTGATGGTTGGGGCACCCACGCCGTCACCGACGAACGCACAACTGCTTGCGGAGGGCAAGCACTGGACCAACGACGCCGCAGCCGGGTGGGACGGCGACCTCTGGGAGTTGTGGCGCAACGGCGAGCAGACGGTCCTGGTTCTCAAGAGCGTGTGGGACACGAACGAGGACGCGGAAGAGTTTGCGGCGGCGCTTCCCGATCGTGACGGGACGGCCTGGAAGGTCAAAGGCAACCGGGTCGCCTACATCGCCGGCGACACCGGCGACCGGGCGAACGCCCTCCTCAAAGCCCTCCTCAAAAAATAAGCCGTACGTTGGGTCCTAGGCGCCGGGGGTTCGGATCTCCACGAGGGAGCCCGCGGCGTCGTAGACGTGGATCTCTCCAGGAAGACGCAGGTGCAGCGCCCCGGTCTCGAGCATCTCGTACGAGACCGGCTCGTTCGGCTCCCCGTAGGACCAGGTATAGGTCCAGTGAGATCCGGCCAGCATGTTGAAGATGCGCACGCCGCGGTCGGGTAGGTCCGCGCGAATCGGGTACGCGAGGTCGACGAGAAGATACGTGCCGTCGAGGGTAGCGTCGAGACTCGTCACCGAGGCCTCGATCTCGCTCAGGGTCAGGATCTCGCGGCCGGTCCCGTTGTAGAGGCGCAGGTCCGCCCGTCCGCCATTACCCTTGGTCGTGGAGAGCGCCACCCCTCGGCGTGCGGGAAGAATCAACAGGCTCTTGAGCCAACGATCCGCCTCGAGCGTCACCGACCACAGTCCTTCCGGATGGTCGGCGTCGATCCAAGTCAACTCCGTCGACAACAGGTCCACCTCGGCGAGGCGGCGGAATGGATTGTCCTCGGGATTGGTCTCGCCTTCCCGATCGGCGACACCGCGAAACCGGAACTTCTGCAGGATCGCCGACGACTCGTCACCGGCGACCTCGACTCGCTCGACGATCTCTTCTTGCCACCGGCCACCCCCAGGTCTCGGTACCGAGCTCAACGCGTGCTTCAGACCGTAGTCGATGAGCAGGTGCCCGTCACGGAGGATCAGCAAACGAGTGTTGGCCTCGGGATTGATCCGAGCATCCTCCGGGATCCCGAGCGAAGTGTACGCTCTCTCGTCGGCAGTGAGGACCCGAATCGACGTCGCCGGGACCGAACCCGGCAAGTCGTCCTGCGCGTGGACCGGCGCGATCCACGCGCCGCAGACCATGACCGCGGGGCCGAGCACCCACGTCCACGCCGTCGTCCAGCAACCGTCAGCCGACGTCTGTCGTTTCATAGCCGTTCAGGACCTCCAGCTTGCGACGTAACCACTCGGCTGCTGCCATGCGCCGCACGATCGTCTCGCGGCGCAGCTTCCACAGATCGGTGACCGTATCCGGATTATCCCGTCCGGGGGAGGGCAGCGCCGCGGCCATCCCGGCGGCCTGCTCCGAATCGAGGCAAGCAGCCGCCGTTCCATAATAGTGGCTGGATGCCGTCTCCGCTCCCATCAGCCCGGGACCGAACTCCACCACGTTGAGATAGAGCTCGAAGATCCGCCTCTTGCTCAACCGCCGCTCGAGCCACCACGCAAGCCGGGCCTCGCGGAGTTTCCGCCAAGCGGTCCGCTCGCCTGAAAGAAACATGGACCGCGCGAGCTGTTGTGAGATCGTCGATGCCCCGCGCAGTCGGCTCCCGTCCCACCACTCCTCGAGCGCCTCGCCGACCGCGGTCCAGTCCACGGCACCGTGCCCGAAGTAGTCGATATCCTCGCTGACGAGTATCGCAAGCTGCAGCTCGATCGAGACCTGATCGATCTCGACATATCGATGCTCGATCTCTCGTTCGAGACCCTGGCTCCGCCACTCCTTTTCTTGACGCTCCCAGGTCGCCCAGCCGCGCGCCGGCGGACCGGCTTGCAGAGCGTCGATGTCCACGCCCGGGTTCCACCACCACAAGATCCCGCCAACGACGGCCACCGAGATCACCGCTCCGGCGATACGGATGCCCGTGCGGAGCCTCGTCGACATGGGCTCATTCTACTTCGGCCGCGATCGCGACACAGGTCGCTTCTGTTGTACGAGACGGACGAACCCAGTACAATACGCCGCTCAACCAAGAGTTACGAAGGGTCGTGCAACACCGTCTACCGGGAGGAAGTCGCAGGCGACTTCGCCAAGGCAAAGTGATCTCCCGCGCCCGAATACGGACAGCGCCCCGAAGTCACGTCGTCTTCGCGGTGCTGAGCCTCGTAATCCTGACAGCCACCGCCGCGGTCGGCCAAGACGACCGCCTCGACC
>JBFJTV010000384.1:0-3051 GCA_041625075.1 Candidatus Polarisedimenticolaceae bacterium
CTGATGACCACGAAGCCCTACGTCTCCGGCGCAGCCTACATCCATCGGATGAGCGACTACTGCTCCGGCTGCGCCTTCGACCCGAAGAGGGACTGCCCCATCACCCCGCTGTACTGGGCCTTTCTCGATCGACACCGCCAGCGACTCGGGAAGAACCCGCGAATGAGGATGCCGTTCAGCTCGCTGAAGAAGCGAAGCCCGGCACGCCGCAAAGGAGACCGCCGGACATTCGAGGGAGTCCGAGCACGACTCCAAAAGGGCCGGCGCCTGACGCCCGATTCGTCTCTTTAGGGCGGCGGCGTGCGAGAAGAGAAAGAGGAGGTGCAAGCGCTCGTGAGTCACAATCCGTTTCAGCACATCGATCTTCGGGTGAACGATCTCGAGGAGGCGTGGGAGTTCTACTCCAAGATCCTCCCAGCCGTCGGGTTCAAGGAAGGCTGGAAGGGGAAGACCTTCCGTGGATTCGATGCTCCCGGAAAGCTTCCCGATCAGCCGTGGTTCGGTTTCGTCGAGGACACGGACCACGTGCCGAACCGCAACCGCATCTCGTTTCGCGCCGACAGCAGGGAAGCAGTCGAGCGAATCGCGGCCGTCGTTCGCGAGGCGGGCGGTAAGAACATCAGCGGTCCGCGCGACTGTCCCGAGTACAGCCCGACCTATTACGCCGTCTTCTTCGAGGATCCCTTCGGCAACTGTCTCGAGGCTTGCTTCCGTACGGACTGATCTTCAGGAGGCGAGGATCCCGGCCCACTGCCCGCGACCGTTTCGGAGTAGGCAAAAAGGGCAGGTCGTCGAACCCGACCAGATATCGCCCGCACTACCCCTTCGCGAATCTCCAGTACGGGAGGCCCGCTTTCTCCGCCTGGCGGAGATGGCGATCGACCGGGTCGAGGTCCTGACACAGCAGGTAGAACAGATCGGAAAGAACCGTCTTGCCCCCGAAGTAGGAGTGGTCGAGAAAGTCTCCGTGCATGACGTCGGAGGCGTCGATCGTGTCCAGACCTTCGACCACGACGAGGTCCGCACCCGATTCACCGGCTCGCCTGAGTCCGCTCCGGAGTTTCTGGGAGAGCTTGAGCGCCTTGTCGTTCGAGGATGCGTAGAGCGTGAAGTTTTCGGCCCGCTGGTGGAATCGCTTGATAAAGGTGCGGAACGTGTCGGCGTCGAAGTCGGGCGCCGCGAGAATCACCTCGCGCAGACGGGCCGACCCGGCGGGAAGCGCGGTCGCGTCGAAGGTTCGGAGCGCTTCGATCAGAACGCGGTTTCCCATGCTGTGGGCGATGACGTGAACGGTGGTCGCGCCGATCTCGCTCAACGCGAGTCGGAGGACCTGCTCGAAGTGCTCGACGGTCCAGCGCGCGTTGGTCTCGTCGGTCATGTAGTCGAGCGTCGCGCCCTGCGAGGGCCAGCTGTAGAGAAACGGAACCGCCCGATAGGGGCCCGCACCCGCGATCCCGTCGCGCTCCCCGCGAAAGAAGAGGTCGTGGGCGAGCTGTGCCGTACGGTGAAGGGCCGCCGGAAAGTCTACGTTGTAACCGTGGACGAACATGAGAACTTCCTTGGTCTCACTCTCCTTGACACCCTTGCGCGCGGCCTTGGTGAACTCGGGTCGCTCGAGGGTCTTGACCGTCAGGACCACGACGTGCTTTTCCGGGTTCTCCCACGGCCTCCACCACGGCGGCCGCTCGATCACTCCCCTCTCGTGGGCCCTCGGGATGCTCACGTCGGCGACGCCGAACTGCAAACCGCCGCGCTCACCGCCAAAAAGCTTCCGGCCCTTCCACTCGCCCTCGGACTTGCGATCGGTGGCGAAGTAAACCGGGACGACGTCTCCGTTCTTTCCTTCCGCCGGGACCTCTTCCCGACTTCTGAACCCACGATCGATCAAGGGATCGGGTTCGGCCCCTTCACCCTCCTCCGCGAAATCGTCGAGCTCCGCTTCCACGGCGGTCGCGCCGAACCCGAGGTCCGAATCCTCTTCCTCGCCCTCGGACTCCGCGATTCCGACGACACGGTCGCCGCGGATCACCACACCGTCAAAACCCGCGGGGGCGTCGTCTCCCTCGAACGTGTTGGCGGACTTGAGCCTCTCGAGCGACACGACCGATCCGAGAGTGTCGCCGTCCTTGGCGTCCTGCAGCTGCCTCGAGAGCTCACCGGCCTGAATGACGTACCAGAACACAAAGCGGTCCACGCGACGGCGCACGACGATACGCGCGGAGTCCGCATAGCACCCCAGGGCACGCTTTGCGTCCGCAACGGTCGTGTCGGCATCGACAACGGTGACGGCCGGAATCAGCATCGGTGCACCCGAATCAAGTGGCAGGCGTCTGAGGTCTCTCCGCTCGCGCCCGGTCCAGGGCGCTCTGCATCTGATCGCGCACCGGCTGGAAGTGGTCGAGCCCCGCGAATCCCTCGATCTCGTCCGCGGCTTCGACCAGGTCCCGGAGCGCCTCGAACAGCAGGCCGCACCGTCGAACCGGGTGGACCTTCTCGGTCATCCAAACGGCGCGCTCGTACTCCCGTCTGGCGAGGCTCGACTGCTCTTGCCGCATCAGCGCCAGGCCCAGAACAAACTGCGCGTATTCCATGTCGGAGCCGGTCGATATGGCTTCCATCAGGTGGCGAACGGCCTCGTCTCCTCGATCGAGAAAGACGAGACACCATGCGAAGGTCGTGCGGGAGTCCGCGTCTTCGTGAAAGTCATCCTGTGGCATCGTCTCGACCACCAAACGGTACTGCGCGAGGGCCTCGTCGCCTTTGCCTTGACGACGCAGACAGTCACCGAGGAGAGTCACGTAGTTGAAATCGTCCGGCTCGAGATCGATCGCCTTTCGTAACGATTTCTCGGCCGTCTCGAGCTCGGGTGGTTCGAGATAGCGAAGGGCAACGGCCCGGGAGGCCAATACCCAGGCCCAGTTTGGCGACAACTCCAGCGCCCTCGTCAGCAGATCCACGGCCTGTTCGTAATCGGCGCCGTCCGAATAGACCTTTCCCTTGATGGCGAGGCCGAATCCGTAGTCGGGGTTGAGCTCCAGCGCCCGGTCGAGC
>JBFJTV010000385.1:0-3041 GCA_041625075.1 Candidatus Polarisedimenticolaceae bacterium
CGGTCCGTCCCAGGTAGGCCTCGACGAGCCCCCGCCATTCCGCGCGCATCCTGCGGGGCACCCGGGCGAATCCGTAGCCCGGCAGATCGACGAAGTACATCCAATCGTTCACCCGGTAGAAGTGGATCGCGCGCGTGCGGCCGGGCGTCTTGCTCGCGCGAGCCAGGCCGCGTACGCCGACGAGCCGGTTGAGGAGCGTCGACTTGCCGACGTTGGATCGGCCGACGATGGCCACCTCGGGCAGTCCGTCATCCGGAAAGTCCCGGGCGGTCAGGGCGCAGGCGTGAAAGGTGCATCGCGTGACGTTCATGGGATTGATCGAACGGGCCGGAGACCTGGCGCCGGCCCTCTGCTGCGCGCGCCTGCCCGCGCATCGCGGTGGCGCCCTTTCCGGGGAACATCCGCGGGATCGTCCCGCGGGTCTGACCTCAGGGCATCTTGCCCCGTTTCAATGACAGGAAAGGAATAAGCGCGTCCGTACCGTCAGGAGCTCGTCCTAGTGGGTGACGGAGCCGGGAATCTCTTCCTTGCTGTTGAGATCCTTGTCGTAGTCCTTGTCGACCTTCGGCGGGGACTCGCGCTCCAGAGCGATCTGGAGCACCTCGTCCATGGTCTCGACCAGCTTGAACTCGAGGAGCTTCTGAATGTCCTCCGGGACGTCCGCGAGGTCCTTCTCGTTGTCTCGCGGCAGCACGATCGTCCGGATGCCCAGGCGGTGGGCGGCCAGAACCTTCTCCTTCACGCCGCCGATCGGAAGAACCTTTCCGCGCAGGGTGATCTCGCCGGTCATGGCGACATCACCGCGGACCTGCGTTCTCGTCAGGAGCGATGCCAGAGCCGTCGCCATCGTGATCCCGGCGGACGGGCCGTCCTTCGGGATCGCCCCCTCCGGGACGTGGATGTGGATGTCGTACTTGCGGTGAAAATCCTCCTCGATGCCCAGCACGCCCGCGCGCGAGCGGATGAACGAGAGCGCGGCCTGGGCGGACTCCTGCATGACGTCGCCCAGCTTTCCGGTGAGCGTCAGCTTGCCCCGCCCTTTCATCAGGGTCGCCTCGGTCATCAGGATCTCGCCGCCGACCTCCGTCCACGCCAGTCCGGTGGCGACGCCGATCTCGTTCTTGCGGTCGCTCGTTGCGGGACGGTAGCGCGGCACGCCCAGAAG
The DNA here is from genome assembly GCA_041625075.1 of Candidatus Polarisedimenticolaceae bacterium. GTDB lineage: Bacteria > Acidobacteriota > Polarisedimenticolia > Polarisedimenticolales > Polarisedimenticolaceae > JBFJTV01. The sequence goes on from JBFJTV010000385.1 coordinate 1,166, forward strand.
GTCGGAAAGGTGCTCCGACTTGATGGCGATCGCCGACTCCGGGCTCTCCTGCACGACGCGCCGCGCCAGCTTGCGGCACACGGAGGCGATTTCCCGCTCGAGGTTCCGAACGCCCGCTTCGCGCGTGTACTTCTCGATGATGTCGCTCAGCGCGGCCTCTTCGAACGCGATCTTCCGGTTCTGCAGACCGTGATTCTTGAGCTGCTTGGCCACCAGGAAGCGCTCGGCGATTCGGAGCTTTTCGAACAGCGTGTAGCCCGCGATCCGGAGCACCTCCATGCGGTCCTTCAGCGCCGCGGGGATGGGATGCAGGACGTTCGCCGTGCAGATGAACATCACCTGCGAGAGATCGAATTCCGTGTCCAGATAGTGATCGAGGAAGGTCGAGTTCTGCTCGCCGTCGAGCACCTCGAGCAGGGCCGAGGACGGGTCGCCGCGGAAGTCCATGCTCATCTTGTCGACTTCGTCGAGCAGGAACACCGGGTTCTTCGTCCCCGCCTTCTTCATCATCTGGATGATCTGGCCCGGGAAGGCCCCGATGTAGGTGCGGCGATGGCCGCGGATCTCGGCCTCATCGCGCACGCCCCCCAGGGACACGCGGACGAATTTCCGGCCCGTGGCGCGCGCGATCGATTTCGCCAGCGAGGTCTTGCCCACGCCCGGCGGACCGACGAAGCACAGGATCGAGCCCTTCATGTTGCGCTTCTTCACCAGGCGGCGCACCGCGAGGAATTCCAGGATCCGCTCCTTGATCTTCTCGAGACCGTGGTGGTCCTCGTTGAGGACCTTCTCGGCGAACGTCAGGTCGCGGATCTCCTTGGAGCGCTTCGTCCAGGGCACCGAGATGAGCCAGTCGAGGTAGTTGCGCGAGACCGTGGCCTCGGCCGAGACCGGTGGCATGACCTCCAGCCGTTTCAGCTCCTGCATGGCCTTGTCGTGGGCCTCGCGCGGCATCCGTGCGGCCTGGATCTTCTCCTTCAGCTCCTCGACCTCGTTGAGCTTGTCGTCCTTGCGGCCCAGTTCGTGCTGGATCGCCTTCATCTTCTCGTTGAGGTAGTACTCCTTCTGTGCCTTCTCCATCTGCTTCTTGACGCGCTGGTGGATCCTGCGGTCCACGCGGAGCTTGTCGATCTCCCCATCCAGCAGATTGGAGAGGATGGAGAGCCGTTCGGCCGGATTGAAGGTCTCGAGGAGGCTCTGTTTCTCCTCGATGCCGACCTGAACGTGCGCCGCGATGGTGTCGGTCAGCCGCCCCGGCTCCGAGACGCGGATGGTCGAGATCATCGTCTCGTAAGGGAGATTGGGCGACAGCTTGACGTATTTCTCGAACAGCGACACCACCTTGCCCATCTCGGACTCGATCTCGGGAGTCAGATCGATCTTCAGGTCGATCGGCTCGATGACCGTGAACAGGGCGCCCTGATCCTCCTTGATCTCGAGAATCTTGCCGCGCGTCGCACCCTCAACGAGCAATTTGATATTGCCGTTGGGGAGCTTCAGGCTCTGAACGATGTTCGCCACGGTCCCGACGAAGCTGATCTCCTCCGGCTTCGGGTCGTCGATCTTCGCGTCGCGCTGCGTGGCCAGGAAGATCCTCTTGTCCGCCGCGAGGGCCCGCTCGACGGCCACGAGTGACGATTTCCGCCCCACGACGAACGGGATCATCGTGTAGGGGAAGACCACCACGTCTCTCAAAGGAACGAGAGGCAGATCGGCGATTCGCTCGCCCGATTTCACGATACCGTCGAACACGTCGCTTATCCCGCCTTTTCCATCAGGATGATCGGAGCCACCTTGTTCTCGACGACCTCGCGCGTGATGACGCACTCGGTGATGTCGGTGCGAGAGGGCAGCTGGTACATCAGGTCGAGCATCA
>JBFJTV010000386.1:0-3018 GCA_041625075.1 Candidatus Polarisedimenticolaceae bacterium
GGACCGGCCGGGGCCGCGCCCCCGCCGGTCAACCAGGCCACGTCAAAGACCATGTTGTTGAGGACGGTCTCAATACCCACGGCAAAAGCCGTCGTCGTCTGCGTCGTCTCGGTGCCGCTCGCGGCGGTGTCGAAGATCGTGGCGGTGCTCTGGTTGAGCCAATCCGCTCGCGCGCGCGCAACCAACCGGAAGCGCTCGTTCCACAGCGGCTGCCGGAGACCCATCACGAGACCGACTTGGTTGAAGGAGTCATCGATGGTCTCGTTGACGATGATCCCGAGAGAATCGACCCGGGTCGATCCCTCGGAGTGCCCGACTGCGAGGCGGCCCGACGCGAAGATCTGGGTCCACCCACGCATGAACAGCGTGTCGAACGAGGCGAACGCCTCGGTCGTGGAAACCGGGTCCTGTCCGAGAAGCGTCAGGTTCGGCGTGATCACGCCGCCGACGTCGTCATAGGACAGATCGGAATTATCGAGCTCGCGGCTCGACATCCGGGCGCCAAAACGCACCTGCATCTCGCCGGTGTCCTGCAGGTACCGGCGGTTGTGACCGGCGTCGAACTGGAAGTACTGCTCGCTGAGGTCTTGGTTGACGACGACCGTGCGCGAGATGACGGCGCCGGCGGCGTCGAGGACATCGCTCGAATCGACGCGCTCGGAGGTCCCGTTGCCGATCAGGAATCTTGCGTCCCAGCTCGTGTACTCGCTCATGAACCAACGGAAGCCGAAGTCGCCCTCGAAGCCCTGCTGCGAGACCTCCTGCAGGCTCGCGAACCCACCGGCGCCCGGCGTAAAGCCGTTGTCGGCGAACTCGTCGTTGGCGGTGTACAGGCTCAGCCCGCCGCCCAGGACCGCCCGGGTCGAGACGCGGTAGCTGGCCGCAAAGCGCGCGTCAGCCCCCGTGAGCGCCTCGCGGTCGTCAAACGCCGACCCGAGAACCGCATCGGCATTGCGGAGGTCGTCCGAAACATAGGCCGCCGAGACACCCCACGTGAAGTTCTCGGCCGACTGCTGGATGTAGGTGCCCTGCAGCGTGTCGGCCCCGGCGCGAACGTCGGAGCTGCCATTGTTGCCGATCAGGAAGTCGACGTAACGGTTCTGCTCGCCGCCCTGGCCGGGCCAGGGACTGAGGTTCGGATACCGCTCGAGGTTGACGTTTGCGAGGTTGTACGGTCGGCGCAAGAACTCGTCGTACGGGTCCTTGATGATGTCGGCGGTCAGCTGGCTGATCACCGACTGCCGGGTCTGCAGGTTGGCACGCTGCACGCCCGCGATCTCTCGCGTGACGGCAAAGACGCTGCCGTGAAGCAGCAGGATCGCTAATCCGGGCGCAATGATTCCAAGTCGTGTCTGTCTCACTGATACAACCCCCTCGGTTGATGGAATGGGTTCACTTCATCTGCGCCTGCGTCGAGCCGGACTGGAGGTCTTGCGGTTGGGTCTCCGTCCGTCGTTCGGCGGGGCGGCCGTCTCGTTGGTGGATCCGGTGGAGGGAGGAGACTCGAGCTCTCCTTCCGGCTCGAGAATCGTGTCGTCCTCGGGCCGGGTAATGTTGATGCCGAGACTCGAGGGCGTCAGCATCCCGAGCGGCGAGCCCGGAGTGCTCGGATCCCAGAACCTGCGGATATTCGGCAGAACGAGCTCGAGGTCCTGGCGGGGCACGCCGAACCACAGCGCGAGCTCGGCGAAGTACTCGTCGGTGGAGGTCGTGGGGATCAAACGTCCACGACCAGTGTCGAGCGAGTTGCCCTCGTAAAGGTCGGGGTAGCGGCCGTAGAAGTCGCCCCCGAGGACCGCACCACCCATGATGATGTGGTTGCCGCCCCACGCGTGGTCCGAGCCGCGGCCGTTCGAGGTCAGCGTGCGGCCGAAGTCCGACGACGTGAACGTTGTGACGTCGTTCTCGACACCGAGCTCCACCATCGCGGACTGGAACTCGCTGAGCGCGGCGCTGACCACCGGCAGCATGTTTTCCTGATTGACGATGACCTCGTCGTGGTGATCCCATCCGCCAAACTCGATGAAGAAGGTCTGGCGGCACAGACCGAGGATCTGCCGGGCCTGGATCGTCTGCGCGACCATCCTGAACTGCTGCGAGAGTCCCGTCTGCGAGAACACCGTCTGAAGCGGAGGCAACGAGGCGATCGCCGCGCTGAACTCGAGATGGGCGTCGATCGCGCTCCGCATCCGGTCGGCAAAGGCCCGCTCGAACAGATGCTGGTAGGTCATCGCGAGAATGCTGTCGACCGCGGTCGTCCGGACCTGATCGGACAGCGACTGCCCGCCGTAGCCGCGAAGACCGCGGCTTCCGTTCGCGGTGATCGTGTAATGCGCGGTGAGATCACCGGACTGGAACGTGTTGTTGCCCGACAGCGAAATGTTCATCGAGATATTCTGGTTCGTGTTGAGCGCGCCGAGGATGTCGGCCATCCGTCCCGCCCAACCCGACGCCGAGCGGCTGTCCGGAACCGACGTCTGCCAGTGCATGATCTGGTCGGAATGCGAGAACAGCCCCAGAGGTCTCCGGGCCGAGCCGTCCCAGTACTGCTGCAGCGTTATCGGCTCGACGAGCGTACCGACGTTGTTGAGAAAGGCGACATCGTTCTGGCCGAAGAGCGTCTGGAGCTCGACCAAGTTTGGGTGCAGACCGTAGCTCTTGCCGTCGGACGTAGCCGGTGTGATCGGCAACAGGATGTTCTGCGGGAGAGCGAGGTCACGCCGGATCTGCGCGTACTCGTCGTACTCGGGCGTCCCGCTCGGCACCACCATGTTGAACGAGTCCGCGCCACCCGAGAGAAACAGACACACGAGCGCGCGGTAGTCCGTGGCGTTGCCCGCCAGCACATTGAACATGCCGAGATCGAGCACGGTCGAGCACAGCGCGGTGGTGCCCACCGCGGCACAGCTCGCCTGTCCGAGGAATGTTCTTCGGCTGATGCCCTGGTTGTTGTCGTCCCGCCGGTCGTCCTTCATGGAGATCTCCTGTGCTATTGCACGACCGCGTACTCGGGCGAGA
>JBFJTV010000387.1:0-2995 GCA_041625075.1 Candidatus Polarisedimenticolaceae bacterium
ATGCCGTCGACGAGCCCGTCCGCCGACGGGTTGTCGAGAAAGCAGTAGGTCGATCCGAGAAAGACGCACGCGACCATCTCGAGATAGCGCCCGAAGGTGTGGTAGAGCGGGAGATAGCAGAGAAAGACGTCGTCCTCGCCGATCTCGGGGAGAGCGAGCGCCCGCGCAAAGCGCTTGAAGACGACGTTGCGGTGCGAGAACTGGATCCCCTTGGGCGTGCCTGTCGTCCCCGAGGTGTACATGATTGTGGCGAGATCGCCGATCCCGACGGCAAGCGAGCGTTCCTCGAGCTGCTCGGGCGAGATCCGGGCACCGCGCGTGCCGAGCGCATCGAGGATCAACAGGTCGCCCTCGATCCGGTCCTCGGCGTCCATCACGACGATATGCCGCAGACCCGGAAGGTTGGGGCGGTTGCTCAGGACCTTGTCGAGCTGAGTTCGATCCCCGACGATCACGGTTCCCACGTTGGCGTGTCCCAGGATGTAGGCAACGTCGGCCTCGGTCGCGTTGGCCGGGATCGGGATGTTGACGAGTCCCGAGGTCAAACACGCGAGATCGACCAGAGCCGTCTCGATGCGGTTTTCCGCGAGGATCGCAACCCGCGTCGCCTCACAGTCTTCTTCCAAGGCCAGCAGTCCGCGGGCGATCGTCTCGACACGCGCGCCAACCTGCCGCCACGTGTAGGAAACCGAGCGCGTCCGTGTCGGAACGTGAAAGAGCGCCTTCGAACCGTAGGTCTCCGCGCGCATCCGGAAGAGCGGCCCGACAGTCAGGTTCGAGCGCTCGACCAGATCGAGAAAGCGGTCGGACCAAGCCGACACCTGTTCGGCCGGGATCCGACGGAGGACTGACGTGCGGCGCGCAAGATCGAGCACCCCCCAGGTCAGCTTTCGGAGATCGAGCGGGGGAGCATCGCCCGCTGCGTCGAGCCGTGACGAGAAGCGGTCTGCGAGCTTCGCGATCGCGTCGACCGGAACGTGCTCGAGAATGCGCTCAGGCTCGCGGGCCTGTCGCAGGGCGGTCAACACGGCGCGATCGGTCTCGAGCCCCGCGGCATCGTCCGGCGCAAGTCCATCGACCGACGAGAGAGTCTCGACGATGTGCGCGGCAGCCGCGTCGGGCGAACCCGAGGTCGCCGTTCTCAGTGCCGTGAAGGTGTCGGGGTTCTCTCGTCCGGAAGCGTGTTCCATGCGCGCCTCGAGGTCCGCACCTGCCCACGGGCAGACCCGTGTCGATTATAGAGCGTTAGGGGAGAATCCGGTCTTTCGGAGGCATGGGTCGTCGCCGGGGTCTGCATGCGCTGCACCAGACGTTCGTTGCGCACGCCGATCCAGCGGGTGTGGATCTGCAAGACGCTCAACAGGTCGATCTTGCCGACGTCGTACTGACCGCATCAGCCCGGACTATCCGAAAATCGTCACGCAGACGCGGGGACACTTCTATTAGACTTGAGGCGAATCCGAGAACTGACGCGACAGACTGCTCCATAGAAGAACGTATGGAGGGAGAGCCATGAGAAGGACCCCGTCCGCCATGCTCCTGATCACCGTCATCGCCGTGGCGGTCGGCATCATCATCGGAATCGTCGTCACCAGGCCGACCGCGGAGGCCGCGGGCGGCAAGGTCGCCGACCCCGTCGGCATCGCGCCGGACCGTTACGTCTACTATCCGGGCACGGAGGCACTGGACCCCGACGAGATGCGGATCATCACCTGTGGCACCGGCATGCCTGCCGCCCGGCGCGGCCAGGTCGCCTCGTGCTGGGTGTTCGAGCTCGGCAACGGCGACAAGTTCATCTTCGACCTCGGCACGGGATCGATGGCCAACGTTATGTCGTTGATGATCCCGGCCGACATGCTGACCAAGGTCTTCGCCTCGCACCTCCATACCGACCACGTCGGCGACATGGCCGCGCTGTGGGCCGGCGGTTGGACCGGAGGACGCACGACCCCGTTGGAAATCTGGGGTCCGAGCGGTTCGCGAGAAGACATGGGCACCGCCTACTTCGTCGACCACTTCCTCAAGGCCTACAACTGGGACTACATGACCCGCGCCGTCAAGGTCAACCCCATCCCGGGCGGGATCATCGCCCACGAGTTCGACTACAAGGGCGAGAACCAAGTCGTCTACGAGGAGAACGGGGTGACCATCCGTTCGTGGCCCGCGATTCACGCCGGTGACGGTCCGGTGAGCTACGCGCTCTACTGGAACGGCTACAAGGTCGTCTTCGGCGGCGACACTTTCCCCAACACCTGGTTCGTCAAGTACGCCAAGGATGCCGACATCGTGATCCACGAGGCCATGCTGACCGCGGAGCAGCTGAAGAAGTACTACAACCAGCCGCCGACCCGAACGATCATGATGAACACCGACATCCACACCTCGGCCCAGGCATTCGGCAAGGTGATGAGCATGATCGAGCCGAGCCACGCGATCGCCTACCACTTCTTCGACGAGGAGGGGACGCGCTACGGCATCTACGACGGCATCCGCGAGACCTACGACGGTCCGCTCTCGATGGCGACCGACATGATGGTGTGGAACCTCACCCGTGACGGCGTCACCGAGCGCATGGCGGTCTCGACCGACGAGGCGTGGGACGTCCCGGGAGCCGAGCAGGGGCTCGAGCCCGACAGGAGCCGCAAGCCCGAGATCGTCTGGAAGGAGCTCGTCGACCAGCGTCTGGACATGACCGAGGTCAACAAGAGCTGGCTCGACGAGTACAAGAAGAAGTACGGCCTCGAGTAGAGGCGCCCGCGGGACAACAAGGGTCCGGCCGCCGGACCTTGTGATCGGGCTTGCACCGCTCCCGGGTGGGCCTCACGGGGCGACATCGAAGCCGGTGTTTGCGCGAAGCGTTTCGGAGGGCCGCTCGCCGAACGCCTCTCGGTAATCCGCTGCGAACCGCCCCAAGTGACCGAAGCCGAACCGCAGAGCGGTCTCGGTGACAAGGCCCTCACACGGATCCGCGGCGAGCAAGACCCGATGGACGGCC
>JBFJTV010000388.1:0-2988 GCA_041625075.1 Candidatus Polarisedimenticolaceae bacterium
AGCCGTCGACCTCGCGAAACGCCTCGGCGGGCCAGGCCGGAACCAGGCGATCGGCGTGCGGAAAACGCTCGTGGGTCGCGAACGCCGATCGTGGATCGACGACGATCGTTTGAAAGCCGAGCGTCGATGCAAATTCGACCAGGGGGATCGCGACGTGGACGGCGCCGACGATCACGAGCTGGGGACGCGGCGGGTGAACGTCGACAAAGACATCGATGCCCGAGCCATCGGATTCGAGCGTGGCCCGGCCGCTGCGGAAGCTCGTCTTCGCCTCTTCGGCGATGTCCCGAGCCCGTCGGTTCAGCCCCGGGCCACCGAGGTCGCCGACCTCGAGATCGCCCGGCCCGAAGAGTAACTGTCGGCCGGTGCCGGGCCCCGTGACGACGGTGACGAGAACCGCCAGCCGTTCGTCATCGAGACAGCGTTTCAGCGCGCGGAAGATTTCGTCTTGCATCGGTCTCGATTCACGGATCGAGGATCTCGACGAAGATCTCGATCTCGCCGCCGCAGCTCAGTCCGACCGCCCAGGCCTCTTCGTTGGTCACGCCAAAGCGGAGGAGCTTGGGCTCGCCGGTCTGCAGCACGCTCTGCGCCTCCTCGACGACCGCGCCTTCGACGCACCCGCCGCTCACCGAGCCCGCCATGTCGCCCGCGGAGGTCATGGCCATCTTTGCGCCGAGCGGGCGCGGGGCCGATCCCCACACCTTGACGACGGTGGCGACGGCGACGCGTTTGCCCTCGTCTCTCCAGCGTTCGAGCTTCGGCAAGACATCACGCATGATCGGGTGCGTCCACCGGGGGCGTCACGGCGTGCAGCCGCGGAACAGGAGAACCGCCGCGACGACCACGACGACGACGGCGGCCAGGGCAATCCATGGGCGCCGCTTCGGCGGCACCGCGTCCGCGAGCACGCCCTTGGCCACGCCCGCCGCAAAGGCGGTCTGCGTCGGCGCGTCGACCTCGACCTGCTCGCCCGTGGCCGCGGCCCGCTTGAGGCCTTCGACCTGACGCGAAAGACCGTCGAGCGCCTGCTCGGTGATGACGCGCGCGGAGCTGTCGATCAAGCGCTGGCCGATCGACGCGAGCCTTCCACCGACCTGGCCGTCGAGATCGTAGTGCACGACGGTGGCGCTCCCGTCTTCCTCGAGCCGGATCGTCCCGGCGCCCTGCACGAAGCCCGGCGCGCCCTTGCCGTCGACACGCACGCTGTAACTGGAGGGTGGGTCGAGGTCCGACAGCTCGACCTGTCCGGAGAACTGCCCCTGGACCGGTCCCATGCTGATGTTGAGCGCTCCCTGATAGCGGTTCTCGCCGACGGTGTTGAGCTCCTCGAGCCCCGGGACGGTCTTCGCCAGGATCTCCGGATCGTTGATCGCCTTCCACACGAGCTCGCGCGGAGCATCGAGCCGGTGCTGTCCCTGGATCTTCATCTGGCATCACCCCCGGAGAGCCCATGGATCTTAGCAGGTGGCGTGCAGGCGTGGCACGGGGCCGATCACCGTTGCAGGGTACAATCATGGGTCCAATCCCCACGAACGACAAGGAGCCCGTCATGTCGAGCGACCACAAGATCGAAACCCGTTTGGTGCACGACGGCGAAGATCGTGCGGCTTTTGGTGGGGCGGTCGTTACTCCGATCTTTCAAACGGCGATGTTCGAGACCGCGGCCGACGAGGTCGGCTACCACGACATCCGCTACGTCCGGCTCAGCAACTCTCCGAACCACCGGGCCCTCGGCGAGAAGCTGGCAAGTCTCGAGAATGCCGAGTCCGCTCTGGTCACCGCGAGCGGGATGGCCGCGATCAGCACGGCGATTCTCGCGACGCTGTCGTCCGGCGACCACATCCTCGCGCAGGAGTGTCTCTACGGGGGCACCCACGGCTTCATCGTCCGCGACATCGAGCGCTTTGGGATGAGCCACGACGTGATCGATGTCGATGACCCGGGCTCGTGGAAGGGCAAGCTCCGACCGGAGACCCGGGCGATCTACGTCGAGACCATGACCAACCCGCTTCTGCAGGTCGCGGACCTTGAGGCCGTCGCCCGGTTCGCGCGCCGGCACGGTCTCGTCTCGATCATCGACAATACCTTTGCGACACCGGTCAACTTCCGACCGATCGAGCACGGCTTTGATCTTTCCGTGCACAGCTGCACCAAGTACCTCAACGGTCACACCGACCTTGCCGCGGGCGCCGTGATCGGCGCGCGTGAGCACGTCGAACGGATCAAGATCCTGCTCGACCATCTGGGGGGCTCGCTCGACCCACATGCGTGCTTTCTGTTGCATCGCGGACTCAAGACCCTGGCGTTGAGGGTGCGACATCAGGGGACGAGCGCGCTCGCGCTCGCTTCGCACCTCGAGAGCCATCCCGAAGTGACGCGGGTCAACTACCCCGGTCTCGAGAGCCACCCGCACCACGCGCGCGCGGCAGAGCTGTTCGACGGGTTTGGAGGGATGCTGAGCTTCGAGCTCGAGGGTGGGCGGGAGGCGGCCGAGCGGTTCATGAAAGAGGTCCGGATCCCGTTGTACGCGCCGAGTCTCGGTGGTGTGGAAACACTGATGACCTTTCCCGCGAAGACTTCGCACGCCAACGTCGCCGCGGAGGAACGCGAGAGGCTGGGGATCAGCGAGGGTCTGATCAGGATCTCGGTCGGGATCGAGAACACCGAGGATCTCATCGCGGACTTCGCTCGCGGTCTGGCATAGCCCCGGTTGTCCGGCGAAGGAGTCCGCGCATGAGCAAGCACATCGGCATCGTCGGCGTCAGCTCCGAGGGCGCCGCGCTGTGCTTTCGGACCATCTGTCTCGAAGGCGAGAAGTTTCTGGGACGGCACGACCACCCTGAGATCTCGATGCACGTGCAGTCGCTCAGTCGCTACATGGAACTCGTCGCGCGGGGCGATTGGGAAAGCGTCGGCGTCCTGATGGTGGGATCGGCGCGCAAGCTAGTGAGCATCGGGGCGGAGATCCTGATCTGCCCGGACAAC
>JBFJTV010000389.1:0-2974 GCA_041625075.1 Candidatus Polarisedimenticolaceae bacterium
AGCGCCGCCGGAGCGAGAGAGGCGGTCGCGCGTCTTCGCAAGGGCGGGCACACGGTCAAAAGCGTCGTTCCTCAGGGCGGGGCGGACCTGCGCCCCCTGATCGAGAAGCCACCGGATGCGGTCGTGATCGATCTCGACCGCCGTTTCTCCGACGGGCGCGACATGGGTGTGTATCTGCGCCAGCGCAAGGCGACCCGACACGTCCCGCTGGTTTTCGTCGGCGGTGACCCGGCGAAGCTGCCGAAGATCCGAAAGCTCCTCCCCGACGCGGTCTATACCGAGTGGCGCGGGATTCGCGGGGCCTTGAAGAGGGCCATCGAGAACAAACCGGCAAAACCGGTCGTGCACGGCGTAATGGCCGGCTACTCGGGGACGCCGCTGCAGAAGAAGCTCGGCATCAAGACCGGTTCGGTCGTGACGCTGATGGGCGCCCCCGCGGACTTCGAGAAAACGCTCGGAACGTTGCCAGCCGACGTCCGGATCAAACGCCGGGCAAGCGGGAAGGCGAACCTCGTGATGCTGTTCGTCAAGTCCCGCAAGGAACTCGCCGACAGGCTCGCCGCCGCCGATCGCGCGATGGCCGAGGGCGGCACAGTGTGGATCGCGTGGCCCAAGAAGGCCTCGGGTGTCGTCACCGATGTCACGCAGACCGACGTGCGGCGCACGGGTTTGTCGAACGGCCTCGTGGACTTCAAGATCTGCGCGATCGACGACACCTGGTCCGGTCTGCGTTTCTCGAGGCGCCGCTGAGAGCTAGTTCTCGACCGGTTCGTTTGATCGCAGCGCCTCCCCGAAGAACTCGAGGATGCGAGCGCGGTCGGCCGGGTCCTGGAACTCGTAAGGCACCTCGAGGTTCGGTATCGGGAGCGTCTCGAGATCGTTGATGTCGAGGTGATAGTCGAACAGCTCCGGCACCATCTCGCAGTGCAGTCCGGATTCCCCCCTGTATTCGACGCTCCAGTCGACGACGACGGCGGTCACCGAGTTGGAAGCGCGGACGAGGAGTCTGGCAGTCGAGCTGCCGCCCGAGTGGGAGAGCACGCCGACGCGGGCGTCCTCGACTTCAAGCAGGTAGCGCAGCAGCTGCACGGTCCGCAGCGCTTCGTAAACCCGCACCGACATGAGGTGGAAGCCGTCGTAGATCAGTGCTTCGGTGATCTCGTTTTCCTCCCCGAACGCCATCGCCCGAAACGTCGGGATCAAGACGACGAACCCGGCGCGGGCCAGCTCGCCTCCGAGGTAGTCGCGTTCGAAGTCACTCGCGTCGTCGAAATGACCGTGCAGCCCGACAACGCCGGCGCCGCCTCGCTGGGGCGGCGCGACCGTGGGCTCGAGGAGCAGCGCCTCGATCGTTCCAACGATTGGGTCGCGAAGCAGCACCTTCTCGCGGGTGTAGCCGTCGGCCTGCTCCCGCGCGACGGTCACGACCTCGAGCGTTCGTGTCTCCAACCCCTCGAGCATGAACGCCAGGTTCAGGTCCCGAACGATCCGCTCGCCAACATCGTCGTGGCTCAGACCGAGCTTGTCGGGAACGGCCTCGCCGGCAATCCCCCTCAGGCGTCGCTTCAGCGCTCTCCCGTCGACCGGCCGTGCGGCATCGGGCCAGCGGGACGTCACCTCGAGGTACGGCCGTGCGCACCACGGCTCACACGTGTACTCCCGCCCGAGGTCCCCGCCGATCATGATCCCTTCGTTCTCGATCTCGGGATACGGATCTTCATACGGCGGATTGCAACCGGCGACGAGCGCGAGCGCGAGCTGCAGACTCACGATCCGCGCAAACAACGGCTCTCGTTTCACCGCACCCATCATAGTTGCCCTTGGGTGTCCTCAATCGCGCAATTCGAGAGCCCGGCCGGGTGTAGACTTACTCCAGTTGTGCGCCCGTAGCTCACTGGTCCGAGAGGGTGGGCGCGCGGATGAGGCTGTTTGATTCGCAAGAGCACTCGGATTCCGGAGGGCGTTCGCCGACTCGCCCGCCCGTCCAGGGGGTCCCCGTGAGATCAGCGGGTCATGTGCCCCGGGCACGGCGGCCGAGTTCGACCGTCCGCTCCGTAGAGCGCCGGCCTGTTAAGTCGGAGAAGCGGGTTCGATTCCCGTCGGGCGTACCAAACTCGCTCCTGTGAAGGGGTGTCGGCCATGGGTGCGCACTACGACGCCAAGGCGATCGAGTCGAGGTGGCGTCTCGCGTGGGAGCAGGCCGGTTGTAACCGCGCTCCCGATCTCCCCAACGGTCCCAAGTACTTCAACTACGACTCCGGCCCCTTCCCCAACGGCGCGCTGCACATGGGACACGTCCGGACCTACCTGCTCGGCGACGTCACGGCGAGATACCAGCGGCTCCTCGGAAAGAGCGTTCTGTACTGCACGGAATGGGACGCGTTCGGTCTTCCCAACGAGCTCGAGGCGATGCACCAGGGAATCTCCCCACGACAGCTCACGCGCCGGTGGATCGGCACGATGACCCGACAGCTGAAAGAGCTCGGGATCAGCTACGACTGGTCGCGAATCCCGAGCACCTGCGACCCCGCCTACTATCGCTGGACTCAGTGGCTGTTTCTACGGTTGCTCGAACTCGGTCTCGTCGAGCGGCGGGAGGCCGAGCTTCCGTGGTGCCCGCGTTGCTCGACGGTTCTCGCCCACGCCCAGGTCGAAAAGCAGAAATGCTGGCGGTGCGGCAAGAAGATCGAAACGCGAATATCGCACGAGTGGTTCGTCACGATCTCCAAGCACTCGCGAATCCTTCTGGACAGTCTCGACGACCTCGAAGGATGGAGCACCCGGGCACGTAGGCTCTTTCGGACCGCGATGCAGACTTTCGCAGCGCGCTCCGGTCTGGCGGGGGAATGGATGATTTCGCGCCAGCGCTCGTGGGGAACACCGATCCCGATCGTCTACTGTGCGACCTGCGGCACGGTGCCGGTTCCCGAATCGGAATTGCCCGTGTTGCTTCCGGAGGATCTCGACTGGTCGC
>JBFJTV010000390.1:0-2928 GCA_041625075.1 Candidatus Polarisedimenticolaceae bacterium
GCCACTTCGCTGAACCGGTCTGTGAGTGGGGAGATGCTAGATAGCAGGCCGAGCTTCGAGTTTCAAGGATCGCAACGTAACCCGATGCGCCCAAGTTATATTTCGGGGTTTCCCCCACAGATGGCCAACGCGTGTCGTGCGTCTATCAGACAGCAATCATCAAGACGGTCCGAGCCTATGACAAGCCGAATCTGCGCGTTCTGTCTTCTCATCATCGGACTCGTCCCGTTCGTGAGCGGGCAAGATGCCGGGTGGACTTCCCTATTCAACGGACGCGACATGACCGGCTGGGAGCACGTCGGGGAAGGTCGCTTCGTAGTTGAGGACGGGCTGCTCAAGACAGAAGGCGGGATGGGCCTGCTGTGGTACACGACCAGGAAGCTGAAGGACGAAGTCCTGCGGGTGGAATACCGGAACACCGACGGCAGCAACGCGGGCGTGTTCATCCGTATCCCCGAGCGACCGGTTGAGCCGTGGATGGCGGTACACCGTGGGTACGAAGTTCAGATCGAGGATCGATTGGAAGACGTCAGCCAGATTACCGGGGTCCTCTACTCGCTGACGGAGGCGACGGCGCGGCCGAGCCGCCCCGGAGAATGGAACGTGCTCGATATCTTTCTCGACGGCGAACGGACGGTGGTGACGGTGAACGGTGTGCTCGTAACGTATTTCCGCGAGGGCGACACGGTCCTACCCAGAGAGGCCACGTGGGAGCCCGAACGAGGTCCGCGTGCGTCGGAGGGATACATAGGACTGCAGAACCATTCCGACGAGGACGAGGTCTACTTCCGCAGCGTGCGCGTACGGCCACTAGGACGGTAGCCAGCAACCCCTTGCTATTCCGCCCTGATTTCCATTTCCTTGCTGTATACGTTCGATTCTTTCCCTGTAGTGTTGTCCGTGGAGAGGGATTGCTCGCCAACAGTAGCCGCTCGACGCTATGCTCAGACCCTCTACCGCAGTGGCCGCCGTCTCGGTGATCGCGGCCCTCGTGTTCCTTGGCTTCTATGGCCCCGACGGAGTCCCACGCAACTCACCTGAGACTTCGCCGCAGAGCTACCGCATCGAGCACGGCGACCAGATCTATAACGACGGGAGCAGCGCACCCACCGTCGCATTCAGTCTACTGGAGGGAGGACTGGCCCCAGGTACGACCGACCTGGGCGGCAACCTCGCTGCCGACCCTGCCCTCGTTGATTCCGACGGTCCCGACAATATCCCGGGTTCGGTAGATGATGTCGTGGAGCTCGACGCACCTTCACCGGCCATTGACGCAGGCGACAACACACTGCTGCCTCTCGACAAGTTCGACATCGACGGCGACGGTGACACCTCCGAGCCCTTCCCGACCGACATCCTCGGTGCCGAGAGATCCTTCGACGCCATCGGCAGCGGAGCCGTGGTCGATATGGGTGCCCACGAGCGAGCCGCGTCACAGGTCGGGGTTGATCCTCCTCCGGCCGATCCGTTGAAGCCCTTCGCGTTCGACATCCCATTCCCGAATCCGGTCTCCGGCACTAGTGAGCTCATCTTCCGGCTCCCGGTCACGGAGGCGGTCGAGATCGCGATCTACGACGTGCTGGGCAGAAAGCTGATGATCCTGTTTGACGATGTGGCCCGCACCAATCAGGAGTATCGTCTCGAGGTCACTACTGCTCGGCTGACGAGTGGGGTTTACTTCGCCCGCCTCCACTCGCGTTCCTACCGGAAGACGGCAACTTTCGTGGTGGCGCAATGAAAGCAACACTCCGTCTCCTTGTTGTCACTTTCCTCATCGCCGGATCGCAGGGCGCTTTGGCACAAACCGTCCACCACGTACGATGGGATGCATCCGGTTCCAACGACGGCTCGTCCTGGACCAACGCGTTCACCTCGCTACAGGACGCACTGGCTGCCGCCGCCGGCGGCGACCAGATCTGGGTGAGCGCCGGTGTGTACAGACCGGACCAGGGTGCCGGCCTGACCGCCGGTGACCGCTCGCTGTCGTTCGAGCTGAAATCGGGCGTGAGGGTACACGGCGGATTCGCGGGTACGGAAACCTCACGTGGCGGCCGCGACCTGGCGACCAATCGGACGGTCCTGTCCGGCGACCTGCTGGGCGACGACGACGGGCTCGTGCTCCGCGACGACAACGGCTATCACGTCGTTCGTGCCATCGACGCCGACGAGAACTCGCTGCTAGACGGGTTCACGATCGTCGGTGGCACTGCCGACGGGGTCGATGCGGACAGCCTCGGCGGCGGCATTCTGATCTCGGGTGGTGGTCCGTGGATCGTCAACACGCGCGTGAACAGCAACCTGGCGGGCTGCGGCGGCGGCCTCGCCGTTATCAATTCGAGTACTGCGACGCTGGTGAACGTCGTAGTAAACGGCAACCGGGCCGAGAAGGGCGGCGGGGTCTGCAATCTTGACTCGAGTCCGAGTATCATCAACGCGACCGTGACCGGCAACATCGCACGGATGGGCCCGGGCCTGTACAACGCCGCGGCCTCACCGTCGATTGCCAACTCGATCGTAGCGGGCAACCCTGATGGCGATTTCGTGCGTCCGTGTGAAATATGGCAGTTCCCCTGTTCCACGGCGGATGTGGCGGAAGCGGTTCTGCAAAGGGACGATGCGGTCAGACAAGGCGCTACTGATGCACTGCTAAGCGGCGACATGCAGACCGCCACCGATTACGTAAGGAATCATCCGGACGTCGTCCTGGTGTTGTCAGATTCGCTAGCCGTCGCCTGGCGCGTACGGGGGGGAGCGTTGACGGCGGTCGTAGATGCGACCGAGCATACGATCGACTCGGGTACCCTAGGCAAGCGTTCCATTGAGGGCGCCAGACGTATCGTAGGCAAAGACTGGAACTCCGACGGAAAGATCAACAACCGGGACGGCAAACGAGCACTGATCCTATCTCCTTTCGGATTTGAAGATGCC
>JBFJTV010000391.1:0-2908 GCA_041625075.1 Candidatus Polarisedimenticolaceae bacterium
CGGCCTTCCTCGGAGACCAGCTTGGTGTGGGCCTGCCGGAGCTCCTCGAGGGCCTGTTCGACCTCGGCATCGGTGACCTCGACCGCGGGCTTTTTGACCTCGATACCCTTGTAGTTGTCCACCTTGAAATCGGGGATGACCTCGAAGCTGGTCTTGAACCGGAAGGGCGCGTCCTCCTCGAACGTGATCTCCTCGAGCGCCGGGTCGCCAAGCGGCGAGAGGCCCTTTTCCTTGACGGCCTCGGTGTAGAGCCGCGCGACGAGTCGCTCCTTGATGTCCTCGGCGACCTCGTTGGCGAACCGGGCCTCGATCACCGAGAGCGGCACCTTACCGCGGCGAAAGCCCGGGACCCTGGCCTCTTTGGCGTAGCGCTTGAGGACGGCCTGTCGTTCGGCGCGAACGACGTCGGGGCCGGCCTCGATGGCCATGTTCTTCTTGACCGGGCTGACGTCCGTGACTTCGATCTTCATGCTCTTTTTCGTCCCACCGCGTCCGGAGCCGGAGCGACCGGCCGATCCGGTACCGCATTAACTAATGATACACAACGGAAATTCCAGGATCTCCCGCGGGTTCCCTCGACTGCGTGCTGTGGGAAAGTCCCTTGGAAAGACCAGATGGTGAGCCGCCAGGGAATCGAACCCCGAACCCGCAGATTAAGAGTCTGCTGCTCTGCCAATTGAGCTAGCGGCCCATGCCAATCCGTTCCGTGGCGCGGCGGCGGTATCGTAGCACAAGCTATTCGGCGAGGGTCGCCGTGAGCTGACCCATCGACATGGTCATCACGTTGTGCCGTGCGATGCCGTCGTCATCGACCCACGAGCGGATCTCCATCGCCCCGTTCGGTGTCTCGATCTTCGCGAGGTAGACACGGCACGCGATCGGACCGTCCGGACCCGGGCGCTCCTCGTCGCCCTCGCGGGTGACCGTCACGGGTGCCTTCGTCACGTTCCAGCGGTCCCAGCCGAACGACGTGCTCTTGAATTCCACGGACTGCCCGACCGCGAGCTTGTCCACGCCGCTGGCGTCGCTCGAGAAGTAGTCGAGCACCCAGGTCGGGCCGACCAGGGTCCTGTCGTCGCCGAGCGTCAGCTCCAGCTCGGGCCCGGCCTTGCCGTCGACGGTGATCTGGGCGACGACCGTGTCCCCGTCGAGCTCGTAGACGGCCTGGTATCCCTGGGCGCCCTTGTCGGTATGCTCGACGCGGACGAGCCGTTTGTCCTCGTCGAGGAAGTAGACTGTGTCCGTCGGTGACTGCGGCCCGCCCTGCGGACGGTTGATGCTGTAGACGCGATAACCGTCGGCGGTCTTGGTTATCCGGAAGTCTTCGTGGCCGGCATCCCACTGCCCGAAGGTCAGCTTGAAACGGCCCTCGTGGATCACCTCGCCTTCCACCTCGGCGGTGTCTTCTTCCGTGGCTCCGGCCGTCGCGGCCGTTCTGACCACGGCCTTCTCGGCACGGGCCTCGAGCTCGGCGATGGCCTCGGCGTCGTACAGCTCGCCTCGGAAAACGACGGCCTCGATGGCGGCAAGCGCGCCGGGAAGGTCCTCCAGCGGGTTCACCGTCGTCAGGAAGAACGAGGCCTCGCGACCCGCCTCGATCGCCCCGAAGCGGTCATCGACACCGAAGAGCTCTGCGGGAAGCGCGGTCGCGCTCCGTAGCGCCTCGGCGTGCGGGATCCCCGCCTCGACGAACAGCTCGAGCTCGCGATGCACCGAGGCGCCCGCGAAGACGAACGGGTTGGCAAGATCCGTCCCCGCAATCAGCGGCACACCCGCCTCGTGAAGACGTCGCACGAAGTCGAGGCGGTGATCGAAGGTCTTCGCGATCCTCTCCCCCATCGCGGCGTACCCGGGGTTGCCGTTCCAGAAATCGAGTGCCCAGGGTTGGACGTAGCGCATGCGGTCGTCGGTGACGCCCGTTCCGTCGCTCGTTCGGACCATGCCCTCGTGAACGACGAGCGTCGGGCACTGCACCATGCCGCTCTCGGCGAGCCTGGCGAGAAACGCGTCACGCTCAGCAGGGTCGGCCTCGGGGTAGCGCTGCCAGTGATCGACCTGCCAGCTCCTCTTCCCTTCATCCTCGGGTGAGATCGGCACGAACGCTCCGACGAGCTTCATCAGGTGCTCGGCGGTGAACTGCCCGGCCTCCGTGGCCTGCTCGACGGTGACGGCATCGGGGATGTGGCCCACACAGCGGAGGCCGACCCTGTTCGCCTCGTCGCAGGCCGCGGCGTAGACGTCGGGCTCGAGCAGGCTGTACACCTTGATGAAATCGACCCCCGCGGCGTGCAGCTCGCGGACCGCCTCGCGCGCCTGCTCCGGGGTCGTGCACTCGTAGCTGAACGGCCAGATCGGCGGGCTGCCGTCGATGATCTTGCCGCCGCCGATCATCGCGGGGCCGAACATCTCGCCCGAGTCGAGCGCGGCGCGGTTGGCGAGAACGGTCGCGGTGTCCCCCGCCATGTCGCGTACTAGGGCCACGCCGTTGGCCACGAACAGCGGTCCGTAGGTGTCCGGGTCGATGTAGTGCACGTGGCCGTCGATGAGCGCCGGCACGGCGTAGAGGGTGGCGGTCGCCTCGCCGCGCGAACGGGCCACCTTCGCGATCCGACGACCTTCCGTCAGGATGGTCCTGTTCTTGAGGATCTTCCCGCTCTCGGCGTCGACGATGTGGACCGGCCCGTACTCTTCCTGCGCGGCGGGATGGACGAGGGTGATGGCGATCACGACGGTGATGACGGTGACGAGCGTCGCCCGGTGCAGCATGGCTTGCTTCCCTTGGATCGTCGGCGTGTGTGGCGCGCCCGGTAGGATTTGAACCCACAACCCTCGGATCCGAAGTCCGATGCTCTGTCCAGTTGAGCTACGGGCGCGAAGCGCCTAAGGGTGCGACGGCGAGCCGTTCCGC
>JBFJTV010000392.1:0-2901 GCA_041625075.1 Candidatus Polarisedimenticolaceae bacterium
CAGCGGGTCACCGTCGGGGTAGCCCGCGTCCACCATCACGCGCTCGGCGTAAACCGCCCAACCCTCGATAAAGGTCCCCGACGACAGCAGCGCCCTGAGCGTGGAGGGGTAGCGGTTCGAGTGCGCGATCTGCAGGAAGTGCCCGGGCATCGCCTCGTGGATCGTGAGGTCCTGCAACGACAGCAGGTTGTACTCGCGAAGGTAAGACCGGACCTGTTCCTCGGTCCAGTCCTCGGGAAGGGGCGCGACGGCGTAGAACGTCGCCTCGCCGACGTCGAGCGGTCCCGGCGAGTCGCAGTAAGCGACCGTCACGCCGCGTTGGAACTCGGGCATGATGATGATCTCGATGGGGTCGTCGGGGACCGTCACCAGGTCCCTCTGTTTCACGAACTCGGTGGCCTGGACGAGGTACTCCTTGGCGGTCGCCACGACCTTGTCGGCTTCGGGGACGTTGCGGTAGGCCATCTCGAGCGCCGCCCGGATGATCGCCTGGCGGTAATCGTCCCCGGGCTCCTCGGGAAACTCGGTGTACGGATAGGCCTCGGCGTAGACCTTCTTCGAAACCTCGTACATCTCGGCACGGACACGCTCGAACTCGCGCTCGGCCCGTTCGCGTACCTCGGCGCGGCTCAGGGGCGAGTGCAGCGCGTTGGCGAGCTTGCGGTCGAACAACTCGGCGCCGATCCTGAAGTCGCCGCCCGCGGCGGGCACCAGCTCTTCCTCGAGCCACTTCTGATGGGTCTCGACCGCCGCGGCGGCGGACGCCATGGCGATCTCGAGACGCTCACGGTTCGCCGCCGGTAGCTCGTCGAGATGCGGCCGCACCATGTTGTCGAGGATCGAGATCACGCCCTTGTTCTGGCTCACCGCGGTCTCGGCGTGGATCTTCGGGACACGCGCGGGCTCGAGCGTCGCGCGCACCTGTTCGTACATCCTCGGGAAGTGCTCGAGCCGGGCCGCGACGTTGTTGAGTCTTTCGGGGAGCGGGGCGAAGTCGCGCGCCATCAGGCCGTAGATCGCACTCCCGGCGAGGTTCGTGTACCACAGCGGGTTCCAGGCCCACTCCTCGAGGATCTCGAGCTCCCAGATCGATGCTTCGAGTTGCTGCCGGAGTAACGCAGCGTCGACCTGATTGGCTCGCGATAGCTTGCCGATCGGGATGTTGTCGAGCGTCTTCAGATAGTCCCGGTAGATCGAGGCCGCTTCGGCACGGCTCTCGGCCGAGATCTGATCGAGGCGATCGTCGAAGCGGTGATCGCCGAGCTGCGTCGCCACCACCGGAGAGAGCCTCGGCAGCTCGTCGACGAATCTTTCGGCCAGCTTTTCAAAGCGCTCGTCGGCCCCACCGACCGCCACGGTCGCGCTCATCACCACCACCCAAGCAAGAACAGATCGATGAATGTGCACCTTCCCCTCCGAGAAGGCGCAAGTCTACTACGCCCTCTCGAATGGGGTCAGACACTGAATCGTGAACGCCGTCGGTCCTGAATCGTGAATCAGGGGTCGTGACGGGCGACGAGGGTCGGGGGATTCCCGGGCGTCGTTTCGGCGGCTGCGATGGCCGTCGTGGCGTCACTTGGCCGCGGGCCGACGTAGACGATCCTGCCGTCGCGATCGATGACGTCGACGCGTTTGGCCGGGAACAGGATGAACGACTCGCCCGGGAGATCGATCCGCATGGCGTTGTTATCGGCCTTGTGGTCGCTCACCTTCAGGAACCGGCCGTCGTGAAAACGGACGAATTCCTCCGCCGCGGCCGCCGTGGAGAGCAGCACGGCAACGGCAAGAACGAGCACAACTCGACGGTACGGTTTCATCGGAAGCCACCTCCCGGCAGTCGTGTGGCAAGAGCCGCGCCTCGAGCGGCACGTACGGCCTTGAACGCGCAAAGCCCTTCATGCGTTGGACTTACACGCGCCCGGGCACGAATCGGGCCCCGATCGATCGGTTCACCGATCGCGAAGCCGTCATCGCGATTACGGATTCGTCAGTCGGACTCGGGGGCGGCCTCGTAAGTCGCGCGGACGACGTCGAACGGATAGGTCTTGCCGTCTCTCGTCGGGAGCCACTTGCGCCAGTGACTCGGCGGGTCGAACCGGAACGACAGCGTTCGGTGCCGGCTTCGGACCATTCGCAGGAGCGTGTCGCTTCCGTCGAGCTTGACGCTCAGCTCGACGAGACCCTCGGTCGGGAGGGTCGGGCCGGAGAGGTGCCGGCAATGTTTCCACCACAGCATCTCGTCGACGTTGTCGAACTCGTAACGCGGCGCGGTCTTGAAGTCGGCCTCGAGCCGCTGGGGGCGTCCCGGCGTGTCGAGAAGCCCGGCCGAACGCAGATCGGCGGTCTTCCCCAGACGCTCGCGCAACGACGCGCGCGGGAAGAGCCGGCCACGTTTCGGCGGGCCTTCACGAATCGCGAGTCCCCGGATAAACCCGTCGGCCGGGAGGATCGTGTAACCCTTTTCCGGGTCGCCGAGAAAGACGCAGGTCTCGGGTGCGCTCAGATAACGTCGTGCGGTCCCCGCGACGAGCACGGCGTCGAAGATCGAAGCCGCGGTTGCCATCTCACGATCGGAAGCCACCCCCACAAGGGCATCCCTTGTCGCCGAGAAGTCGAAACCGTCGATCGAGCCGAGCGCGCGCAACACGAGGTCGAGGGCCGACGCCCGCGTCGACCATGAGCTCCGGCTTCGGGCCGTGCCCTCGTGATAGCTCGGCGGATCGTAGGCGCGGAAGAGATCGCCGCGCGCGGCGTGGTCGGAACTTCGACCGGCGAGCGTCTGGTCCCACAGCAAGGCCTTGAGAACGAGACCGGGGTGGATCTCGGCGAGACCCGAACGACGCTGATCGCGGTCGGGGAAGGGGAGACACGGATGCCCCGCCGCCGCGAGCGCCGCGAGCA
>JBFJTV010000393.1:0-2901 GCA_041625075.1 Candidatus Polarisedimenticolaceae bacterium
GCGGGCCAGGACCTCGCCCTCGTCGACATCCTCGAACACGCGGACGTAGACCAGGACCGTCCCGTCATCGAACCTGGCGTTGGGCGGGAACTGCCCGCGCGCGATCGCGGGACTCGTCCTGTAGCTCGCCGGAGGTTTCCATGCCCAGCGAACGCCGCCACCCTCGCGCAGGGTCGAGACACCCTTGGCGGAACTCTCGATTGCCACCCAGTACGTGTAGTCGGGGATGTACTGCAGAACGCGGATTCCCTTCTCGCGAAGCGCCTCCTTTTCAGCCCGGGACAGGAAGTCGTTGAACTGGAACAGGAAGTGCTCTCGCTCGTGCGCCTCGCTCTGACCGCGGATGGCGTCCAGCGTCGTGGCGTCCATGCCGACCGTCGACATGTCGACGTCGCCGAAGCGAAGACGAAGCAGGCGAGGGGATGCGCCGCGGTCGGCCCGGCGGGACTCTGCGCCGTTCTCTGCCGTGGCGGTGGTCCCGGGCCCCTGGAAATCGAGGGTCAGCGGCTCGACGCGGGCGTCGGGATCGCCCCCACCGACGGTCTTCTCGATGACGACTTCGTCGATGTAGGCACCTTCGTAGGTGACGCTCATGTCGCTCTGGAAGATGAATGCGATCCACACGGTCGGATCACCGACGTGGTCCGCCAGATCCAGGGACATGCTCTCCCAGCCGACGGTGTCGGCATCCGTGCCTACGCCGGAGTAGCTAATGCCATCGGCGGAAGCGGTCCAATACAGAAAATCAAAGCCCGGCTCGGTGTCGAGCCAGTAACGAAACGACAGCGTCGCGCTGGCGGCATCGCTGAGGTCGAACGGGCCGTAGGCGAGCCAGGAGTCCATGTCGTTCGAGTAGTCCCCGCCCGGGGGGCTCGCGTCCGGACCTCCATCGGCGCACCACACGCTCCAGGAACCGGCGTCGCTGCGGTACGAGGTGTCGTCCCAGTAGACTTCGCCCCCGGTACTGCCGTTGTTGTCCCACACCGCCCACGGCCCCGGAAAAATTCCCTCGAAGCCTTCGTAGAGAATCTGGACCGTGGACTGGGTTGGTGAGTGACTCCGCTGTGCCGTGACCGGCGAGCGGGTCCGCGGCCTTTCCCCGGCGACCGGAACCCCCTGAGGTATCACCTTCGTGACGTGCACCGAGGCTGGTCCTCGCGGAGATTTTTTCGCCGGCGCATCGGAATCCGAAGCGAGGCACGGTTGTAGCGCGATAGACAGAGTGGCCGCTATAAGAGCCGCGAGAACATGCTTGGTGGTCATGGCCGTGACCCTCCTCGGGCGGGTTCGCGATCTGATACCTGCGTCCGGCAATCGAGCGTGCTCGACGGACGAGGCGATCGCGGCGGTTTTCTACGGATTCCGGGCTCCGGTTCGGACCCGGACGCGACGGGTAGATGGCCTCGGGCCTTCACTGCGGGTTCCTAACCCGGTCGGGGTTACGAACAGCCCGATACCGGAAGTACCCTCCTGCACCCCTGCCGGAACCGTACCGACGTGAGTACGGCGATGGCAACACTTTCGGCGTGGACTATTGCGACCTTAAATGTGCGGAGATGCACGTCGCCCGGCGATCTCGTTCAGCAGATCTTGCTCATTGTCAACTGATTGCCCGTGTCGTTGAACGCGACATCGTCCATGAACGTGCGGATCAACATCAGACCGCGCCCACGCACCCGGACGAGGTTTTCCGGATCGGTCGGATCGGGCAGCGCGGCGTGGTCGAAGCCAGGACCCTCATCCTCGATCACGTAACCGATCCGCTCCGTGCTCTCCGTCGCGATGCAACGGATCCGGCGCGAGGCGTATGGTTCCTCCGAGCGCCGTCGCTCGATCAAATCGTAGTACTCCCGCGGGTCCTCGTCGCGCAGCTCCGAACCGACTTCGAGATTGCCATGAATGATGGCGTTGCTCAGCGCCTCCATGAGCGCCACCCCGAGGTTCATCCGCAGCGAGTCGTCACCGAGTCCGAGCCGCTCGAGGCCCTCCTGGAAGTAGCCGGAAACCGCCGAGATCAGCGGCAAGTCGTTGGTCAACTCGAAGTGGGTCTCGCGGTTGTCGAAGCATTTCAGCACCGCGTGCTTCTCCCGACGCGCCGTAGCGATTTCGAGAACCTGCTCGACCGTTTCGGCGAGGTGGTGCTTGAGGTCGCTCTTGGGCACATAGCTGGCGGCACCCGCCTGCAGAGCCTCAACGGCGACACGCTCGCTGCCGTACGAGGTCATCAACACCACCGGGACCAGAGGGAACTCCTCCTTGACCCGGTTCACCAGCTCGAGGCCGTTCATGCCCGGCATTCGCAGGTCGGTGAGAACCAAGTCGGGATGGCCCTTGGACATCGTCTCGATTGCTTCGGCGCCCTCGGCGGCGGTAACGATCTCGGCGTCGTCCAGCGACTCCAGACACCGCGCGGCCAGCTCCCGGTCGACCGCATCGTCGTCGACGACCAAGATGGTGATCATGATTCCTCCTCCCTCGCCGGGTCGATGTTCTCCGGCCAAGTGAAACGGAAAGTGGCTCCGCGGCCCCCGCCGGTCTCGAGCCAGACCCGTCCGCCCACGCTTTCGACGATACGCTGGACCAGAGCCAACCCCACGCCCGATCCTTCAACGTCGTCCCGCGACGTGAGCCGGTTGAACATCTCGAACACCTCTTCGCGCGACTCCTCCGGGATCCCGGGACCGTCGTCGCTCACCGCGAACTCGTAGAAACCATTCCCCCGCTCCGCCGACACGACGATCTCGCCCTGCTCGCGATCGTGATGCCGCACGGCGTTACCGATCAGGTTTCGCAGAACCTGCTCCAGTGGCGCCTTCGCCGTTGTGAGCACCGGCATCGGTGGCCGGGCGCGGATCGCGAACGAAGCCGGCGGAGAAAGCAGCTCGACGACATGGTCCACCA
>JBFJTV010000394.1:0-2893 GCA_041625075.1 Candidatus Polarisedimenticolaceae bacterium
CGCGCGCTGGATCTGTCGCTCGCGGCGTTCGAGGCCGACGCCGGTCTCGAGAGCGCGGAGGCGGTCGCGATGGCGTACGCAGAAATCGGCGATTTTGAGCAGGCGATCGTGTGGCAGACCCGCCTGGTTGCCGAAGCGGACCGCATGGGTCATCCTACCTTGGCGCGTCTCTTCCGGGACAACCTCGCCCGGTACGAGCGCCGCGAGCCCAGCCGGGCTCCGTGGAACGATCGATGAGCGGAGCCGGAGATTCAACGATGACGCGTCACCACGTGCTAATGGTCGTTGTCCTTGCCGTCATGCTCCTCGGCGCGGTCTTGCCGGCCGTCGGGCAGACCGAGCGCGAAGAGCCCCGGGAGAGCGGAAAGGTTGAAGAGGTCGAGGTCCGGCTCGTCCAGATCGCGATCCTCGCACGCGACAGACAGGGGAGACCGGTCGAGAACCTCACCCCCGAGGAGATGACCGTCAAGGATCGCGGCAACAAGATGCGTGTTGCCTTTCTCGATCCGTTCGTCGACACGCTGCGGGAAGAAGAACCCGTGCCGGAGGTCCGGCTCTACATCGCAGCGCCCGGCGGCTGGGAAGGCGTTCAGGTCTCGACCCAGTCCGAACCGCAATACGTCGTCTTCTTCATCGATATCGAGAACGACCAGAAGCTCAAGAGAGACGAGGCGCTCGACGACATGGTCCGCTTCGCTGAGACCCAACTCGGTCCGTCCTATCGCGCGGCGGTGCTGTCTTACAACGGCGAGATCAATCTCGAGGTGACGTTCACCCAGGATCGACAGGCGATCGTGGCGGGGTTGCATCGCGCCTTCGGGCGGAACCCGCGTCCGGACACCGACATTCGCTCCCGCGTCCGGAACCTGCTGACAGAGATGAAGGAGTGCGACACCGGGGACGGCAACGCGTACTCATTCACGAAGGCCGCGAACGAAGAGTGTCTCCGCGGGATCGCATTGCAGTACGCCGACGAGCGGCGACCGGGGTCGAAGGACTATCTTACCGCTCTCGAGGGTCTGATCCGCTTTGTCGGCGGTCTCCAGGGTCGAAAGACGGTCCTCGCCATGAGCCACGGCCGGACGGTCGATCCCGTGATCGAGGTCGTCGAGGCCATGAAGGCGATCTATGGCAACACCGAGCAGCTTGCGAGGCTGCGAATCGACTTGGTCGGCGAAGGCGCACGCATCGAAATGGACGAGTTGATGAATCTCGCGCTGACCCAACGGGTCACGCTGCACTTTGTCGATCGGAACTCCGCGCCGGCCGGAGATTACGGCGCGTCCAACATCCACGGTTTCATGCCGAACGCACGACCCATGCTCGCGGCATTCGTCGCGCCGCAGATGGACCTCGAGGAGATGGCGGTCCACACCGGGGGCGTGTTCATCCACACGCCCGACGATCTGTTCCGCGGGCTCAAGCGCGCGATGGACCTCGAGCGCGGCGGGTACACGCTGGGGTATTACGTCGAGGAGTATCTTTCTCCGAAGCGCTTACGGAAGGTCACGATCGACACGTCGCGCCGGGGCGTCCGGATCTTCCACCGCCGGGGCTACTACGAGAACCAGTCGCTCGTGCCGACGCTGGGCGGGGCGCTCACGACGGGAGCGCCCGTTCCGCTCGAGGAGGACGGTCGAGAGGGGTTCTTCTTTCCCATCCGCATGAGCGTCAGCCCGCTGGAGCTCGGCTACCAGGTCCAGGGCGACGCCGCGCACGCCACCCTGACGCTGCATTTCCAGGTGGAGTGGTGGAACGGCCGCGTGCTGACCGACTCGTATCATTTCCTCAATCACGCCTATCCCCGCGAGCTATGGGAGTCGGGGAACATCGAGCCGGTGACGATCAACGGCTGGGTCGAGCTTCCGCCCGGAAAGTACCGTCTGGTGGCCGCCCTCAAGAACGTGACCACCGGCTACGGCGGCGAAGTCTTCGCCGAGGTGGACGTTCCGGAGACCCCGAGGGGCCCCGGGACCGCCTCGGCGGCCGGGGCGTCGAACTAAGTTCCTCTTCGGCAGTAACTTGAAGAGATTTTCCGCCCGCCTTGCGATCGCGTTTTCGTGTGCTAGAATCCCCGACGCTTCGCCGGTCGATCAGCCGAGATTTCAACGAGATTTCGACCTTGACCGTGGGCGATCGGTCATTCTATAATCACCGATTGCCCATAGCGATGTTCTTTGAAAACTAAATAGAACGTGCCAGCCTTGCGAAAGCTATCGCTTTCGTAGGTTCGAGGGCCCGGGTTCGCCCGAAGTCTCTCGAGCCGATTTGTATCCATACTTCAGTTCGTCAGTGAACCGGTGCCGAGCGGCGCAAGCCGTCGAGGTATCGGATTCCACTTTTTAACTGGAGAGTTTGATCCTGGCTCAGAACGAACGCTGGCGGCGTGCCTAACACATGCAAGTCGAACGGGAAAGCGGGCTTCGGCCCGTGAGTAGAGTGGCAGACGGGTGAGTAACACGTGGGTAACCTGCCCGGAGGTGGGGGATAACCCTTCGAAAGGGGGGCTAATACCGCATAACATCCTCGAGTTCTCGAACTTGGGGATCAAAGATGGCCTCTTCTTGAAAGCTATCGCCACCGGAGGGGCCCGCGCCCCATTAGCTTGTTGGTGAGGTAAAGGCTCACCAAGGCTGCGATGGGTAGCCGGCCTGAGAGGGCGATCGGCCACACTGGAACTGAGACACGGTCCAGACTCCTACGGGAGGCAGCAGTGGGGAATTTTGCGCAATGGGGGAAACCCTGACGCAGCGACGCCGCGTGGGCGATGAAGGTCCTCGGATTGTAAAGCCCTGTCGAGAGGGACGAACCGCGCGAGCTCTAACATAGCTCGCGTCTGACGGTACCTCTGGAGGAAGCCCCGGCCAACTCCGTGCCAGCAGCCGCGGTAATA
>JBFJTV010000395.1:0-2882 GCA_041625075.1 Candidatus Polarisedimenticolaceae bacterium
GGACAAGAAGACCGGCGACGTGCGGTGGTCCCATGCGCTGTGGGGCGAGGAGTTCGCGGGCAACAAGCTCCAGCACGGTTACTCGTCGAGCCCCATCGAGTACGGCAAGAACGTGATCGTGCTTGTCGGCGGTGAGAACAACGCGATCGTCGCCTTCAACAAGAAGAACGGCAAGGTCGCCTGGAAATCGGAGAGCTTCAAGAATAGCTACGCCACGCCCAAGATCATGAACGTCGCAGGCGAGGACCAGATCGTGACCTTCATGGCCTCGCAGCTGGTCGGTCTCGATCCGAAGACGGGCGCGCTCAAATGGAGCTACGACCACGCCAACCAGTTCGGTCAGAACATCAGCCCCCCGATGATGAGCGACGGTGGGGTTCTGTTCCTGTCGTCCCCGCAGGCCGGCGCTCGCGGGCTCAAGATCGGCAAGGACGGCGAGGTCGAAGAGGTGTGGTCGACACGGAAGATCCAGTTCTACCATGTCTCGACGGTAAAGATCGGCGACTACGTTTACGGCTCGACGGGCACCAGAGCGCCGGCGTTCATGTCGGCGATCAATATCGAAACGGGCGAGATCCCGTGGCGCGAGCGCGGCTTCGGCAAGGCGAACACCATCTTCGCCGACGACAAGCTCTACATTCTCGACGAGGACGGCTATCTCTACATGGCGACCGCGACGCCGGAGAAGCTCACGGTCGTCGCCAAGACCCAGATTTTCGACAAGGTGGCGTGGACGGTTCCGACCATCGTCGGCAAGACGATGTTCGTCAGAGACAAGACCACCATCATGGCCTTGGATCTCGGCTAGGGAGTGGCGGAGGAGGGCTCATCATGAACAGAAAGATCTTTGCATTTTCCGTGTCGATTCTCGTTGTGAGCGGGTTCGCGTACGCGAGCGGGGACGACGTCGATCCGCTCGAGATCATCAAGAAGGCGGACGCCGCCCTCGAGGACATCACCGCGGTCAGCTACACCGCCAAGAGTACTCCCGGGGGCATCGCCACCAACTTCGTCACGGCCGCCGAGGGCGAAGCCATCGTCATGGGTTGGCGCGACGACTGGAACTTTCCCGAGAAGTTCTTCGTTCACATCAAGACGACAAAACGGGGCACTGGCGAGCCGCTCGAGGTCACCGGCGGTGGCGACGGAGACATGTTCTTTCTCGTCGATCACACCACGAAGAAGGGCTACGAGGACATGGATCCGGCCGTCATGGGCAGCTCGGCCTTCACGCTATCCTCGTTCGGCATGCAGGAGTACGTCCGCGCCAACCCGTTTGAAGACGAGATGAACGGGACGCTCAAGTACGAAGGTACGGAAGCGGTAGGCGGCGAGGAGTGCTACAAGATCCACGTCGAGTACGCCCAGGCGGGACAGTCCTCGACCTGGTTCTTCGGGATGGAAGACTATCTCCCGCGTCGCCGGGTGCAGCACTTCAGCATGGGCAACCAGGGCGAGGGCAGCCTGACGATCGAGCTCGCGAACCTCGCGATCAACCCGCAGCTCGACGCCGCGACCTTCCGGATGAAGCTTCCGGCCGACTACGAGCAGATCGACGACTTCGCGCCGTGAGCTAGGCCGGCTTCGGTTTGACGAGCCGGGCCCCGACAAAGATCCCTACCGCGCCGACGAACGGGTTGAGGAACGCGACCCACGCGGGGGTCTTCGCGTTCTGCATCGCCTCGAAATTGTCGAGATCGCCTTCTCGAACCGCGGGCCCGCTGTCACTGGCCATCACCGTCATCACGGCCATGACGAGACCCAGCACGATCACCAAGCCGATCAGGATCATGGGCCCGGTCGATGACCGTGCAATGAGAGCGCACACGAACCCACCCGCGACCGCTGCGCCGAAGCCGAGGACGAAGCTCAACGCGATCCACGTGCCCGATGCCTCGTACGATCCCGATTTGAACGCACCTTCCGTCCCGAGAATCAGATAGAGGACGGTAAACGACACCATCACCGCCACGAACATCGTCGCGTAACCTACAATCACGCTCAGTGCAGCTCGCATGTCGGGGCCTCCTTTTGGCCGGATTGTACCCGAGCATCCAGAGAATGGACTCGGCTATACTGCGGATCGGGGACCGGGCAGGGAGGCGATGCCGGGTATCGACGCCGAGACGATTCTCCAGATGCGCATCGAGGCCGCGCTTCGCGACCTCGGAGTGCTCGAGGAGTCGATCGCCCGGACCGCCCTGCACAAGAAGCTCGGCCCCAGGTTTGCAAACCTGATCCAGAGTCTTCGCGAGGACATCGAAGCGCTGCAGAAGACCGCCAAGGAGGATCCCGACGCCCACGACGATTGCTGGGGAGATCTCCGGCGGCTGGTTGCCGACAGCGAGCGGGTCGCCGAGGAGTACCTCCGCTGTCTTCAGGGAAGCACGATCCGGAAGGCGGACGGCGGCTATCTCGAGATATCGGACTTCCTGATCCATCGACTCAGCCTGGAAGCGGACATCCAGTGGCCCCGCCTCACGATCCTCTCCAGCGGGGAGTTCCTGTCGGGCATGACGGACGTCATCGGAGCCCGCTTCCCGAGCTTCGACGTCTGGAACCTCCCGGTCGCCGTCCACGAGTTCGGGCACTTTCTGTTCGAGCGTCTGACCAAACCGCGGACCAAGGAACTCCTGTTCGACGAGATGGTGCGGGACGAACGCAAGCGAATCAAGAAGAAGCTCGAGAAGCTGGTTGATTCGGCGACACTCGAGTCCAGCTTGCAGACCGCAGCCCACCATCTGCACGAGTTCTTCGCGGACCTGTTCGCGGTATTCACCGTCGGGCCCGCCTATGCGTACACATGCGTTCTCCTGCGGTTCGATCCGCACACGGCGACCCGCGAGACCGCACACCATCCGTCAAATGCCGCGCGCGTCGCC
>JBFJTV010000396.1:0-2862 GCA_041625075.1 Candidatus Polarisedimenticolaceae bacterium
ACCCGCGTCGTCGCACCCGGGCCCGGCGCCACCGCGGTCGACAGAAGCGGAAGCTCGCGGTTGAGCGGTCGTCCGGTGGTCTCGGTCAGGATTCCCTTGACGCAGTCGCGGGCGAACGGCGCGCACCCGTGGCAGTCCGTGGGACCGCAAACCGAGAGGGTCGCATCCTTCATCGCGCGGCGCAGATCGATGGCGAGCCACTTCTTGTTGATCAACGAATCGACGACGTCCCATGGAAGACGGCCGCGAGGATCCCAGTCTTCGTGCGCATAACGATCCGGGTTCACGGCCTCGCTGGTGAAGGCCTCTTCCCAGGCCCTGCGATTGAAGTACTCCGACCACCCGTCGAATCGGGCGCCGTTACGCCAGGCCCGCTCGAGAACCGGACCGAGCCGGCGGTCACCGCGCGAGTAGACCGCCTCGAGATAGGAGGTCTCGTTCTCGTGATGCTGGAACTTCACGCCGCGTCGTACGCGTGCCGCGATACGGTCCTGTTTGCGGTGGAGGTTCTCGCGGCGCTCCATCCCGAGCCACTGGAATGGCGTCTCGGCCTTGGGGATGAACGACGATGCCGACAGCTTGATCTCGGCGCGACGCCCGTTGGCGGCGCGTCGGCCCACGGCGAGGATCTCGTGCGCGAGATCGACCAGACCGTCGACATCGGCGTCGGTCTCGGTCGGGAGACCGATCATGAAGTACAGCTTGATCGTGTTCCAACCGGCCTCGAAAGCCAGACGGCAGGCGTTGAGGATCTGGTCCTCGTCGAGATTCTTGTTGATGACGTCGCGGAGCCGCTGGGTTCCCGCCTCCGGAGCCATGGTGAACCCGGACTTCCTGACCCGCTTGACCTGCTCGGCCAGCTCGGGGGTCATCGTCGACGCATGCAGCGACGACAACGACACCGAGACCTTCTCGGGCTCGAACCGGTCCATGAGGTCGAACAGCATGGGCTGGATCGATCCGTACTCCCCGGTGTTCAGCGAGCTGAGCGAGAAGGCGTCGTAACCGGTTGCGCGGATCGACCGGATGACGGTGTCGCGGATCTGGTTCGGGTCGCGCTCGCGTGTCGGACGGTAAATGTAGCCCGCCTGGCAGAAGCGACAGCCCACGGGACACCCGCGCATGATCTCGACCGAGACGCGATCGTGAACGATCTCTCCGTGGGGCACGATGATGCGGTCGGGA
This sequence comes from Candidatus Polarisedimenticolaceae bacterium, assembly GCA_041625075.1. Taxonomy (GTDB): domain Bacteria; phylum Acidobacteriota; class Polarisedimenticolia; order Polarisedimenticolales; family Polarisedimenticolaceae; genus JBFJTV01. Next base: position 1,186 of record JBFJTV010000396.1, read on the forward strand.
AACGGAAACTGGTCGATGTCGAGAACCAGCCGGCGCTTGACCGGGTAGGGCGCATCTCCCGCCGGAACAGGGATCAACAGTCCGTTGCCCGGCTCTTCCTCCACCACGTACAGCGACGGCGCGTAGATGCCCGGAATTGTGGCAAGCTCGCGGATCCGGTCGCCCCGGGGAACCCCTGCGCGTTTGAGCTGGATCAGGCGATCGAGAAACTCGGGGACCAGCTCTTCACCGTCGCCGACGAGCACCAGATCGAGAAACTCGGCAAGAGGTTCGACGTTGAACACCACCGGACCACCCGCAACCACGAGGGGTGCATCGTCGCCGCGCTGGTCCGCGCGCAGCGGGACGCCCGAAAGATCGAGCATCTCGAGCACGTTGGTAAAGGTCATCTCGTACTGCAACGAGAAACCGATGACGTCGAGATCGCGCAGCGGAGTTCCGGTCTCGAGGGTGGTCAGCGGCCTTCCGTTGCGCCGAAGCGCATCGGCCATGTCCGGCCACGGGCAGAACACGCGCTCCGCCGCCGTGTCCTCGCGAGCGTTGAGCAGCGAGTAGAGAATCCGAAAACCGAGATGGGACATCCCGATCTCGTAGACGTCCGGATAGGCCAGCGCGAAGGTGACGTCCACCGCGCGGTGGTCCTTGACCACCTGGTTCCACTCACCGCCGATGTAGCGCAGAGGGCGCTGCACCTGCGAGAGGATCTCGTCAAACGAGAGCTCCGCGCCTTGTTCGAGGATCGTGGCCATCGGCCGGTATTCTAACAGAGCGCCGCAGGGGGCCCCGGGCGGCGGGAGCGCGACTCCGCAGGGCTGCCGGCGGTGTCAGATGTTGACAAAGCGCCGGCCACGAACGTTGAGAACGAGCCCGACACCGCAGCACACGGCCACCAGCGCCGATCCACCATAGGAAATGAACGGAAGCGGGACCCCGATGGTCGGAAGGACGCCGAGCACCATGCCGACGTTGATCGCCATCTGCCCCGTGATCCAGGCAGCCACCAGGAGACAGATGTACGTCCCCAATCGATCCTGCGACGATCGAGACGCCACGATCGCCCGGTAGATCAGGTAGTAGAACAACCCGAGCACCGTCAGCGCGCCGAGAAACCCCAGCTCCTCCGCGAGCACCGCGAGGATGAAATCGGTGTGCTGTGCGGGCAGGAAATTCAGCTGGCTCTGCGTGCCCTCGAAGACGCCCTTCCCGACCACGCCACCCGAGCCGATCGCGATCTTGGACTGCTCCGCCTGATAGCCGACTCCCTGGGGATCACGCTGGGTGTCGAGCACGCTGAGAATGCGCTCGCGCTGGTAATCCTCGAGCTGGAACCACAACACCGGCGTGAACAGCAGACCGGTGATGAGCAAACCCACCAGCACCTTCCACCGCAGACCGCCGAGGAGAATGGCGGCGAGATAGATCGGCACGAAGATCAGGGCGGTGCCGAAGTCGGGTTGCGCGGCGATCAACGCGATAGGAGCCCCGACGAGAACCCCCATCACGATCATTTCGTAGAGCCCGATGTTCCCTCGCAGCCGCTTCGCGAGATAGGTCGCGAGCACCAGGCACGTCGTCCATTTTGCGAGCTCCGACGGTTGCAGCCGAAACGGCCCGAGCACGAGCCATGAGCGGTTGCCTCCGATCTCGGTACCGACGAACAGCACGACGACGAGGAGC
>JBFJTV010000397.1:0-2860 GCA_041625075.1 Candidatus Polarisedimenticolaceae bacterium
ACGATCTCGCGACTGGTCACCCCCTCGATTCCTTGACCGCGCAGATGACTCACGAAGAGATCCTCGAACTTGCCTCGCGCAACGCGGTCGTCGGTGATGCCGACGACGAGGATCTTCTTGAAGGGATCGGACGGGAGCTGCGATGCCGTCCAGCGATCGACAAGCTCCAGATCGCCGGCGAGCGTGATTGCGAAAGCGGCGACCGCGGCGAGGGCCACGGCCGCGAGTCTACGACGCGTCATCATTCACCTCTCTATCCCCTCGAACGTGCCGTTCCATTCTAGCCCACACCGAACGTCCGCGAAATCGGCGATAATCGGCGCGGTGGAGATAAGACACCAGAATCACCGAACGCCGTCCGCTCATGTCATGAGATGGAAGGTCGCGGCCGCTGTCTTTGCCGTTGCCTGCTCGGCGTTGCTGTTCTGGCTCGCCGGCCGGGACTCGCCGTTCGTGGTCATCGACTCGGGCCCGTACCTCTCGATGGTCCACAACCTCGTGACGCGGGGCGAGCTCGTCTCGAACTTCAACTTCATCGGGAACTTCGACCGTCTTCCCGGTCCACCCAACTTCATTCCCCCGGGGTTCAGCATCCTCGTCGCCATCCCGAGACTGGTCGTCGGGTCGGAAATCCCGGCGGCCAAGTGCGTTCTGTTCCTCTCGCTGGCTTTCGTTCAGTGGCTCGCCATCGTCTTGACGTCGCGTCTGACGGGATCGGTTCCCTTTGCGATGGGGGTCTCGGTCATCCTGATCTGGAACACGAAGATCGCATCACACGCGGCCATGATCCTCACCGACGTCCCGTTTCTGGCATGTCTGCTGGCCGCAACCCTCGCGGCGGTCGCGGTCCTCGACGGCCGTGGCGGACGCGGCGCACGCTGGATCGGTCTGCCCGTGGCCTCGACACTGCTGGTCTCCGTACGCTATCTCGGCGTGTTTTTCCCGGTCGTCTTCTCGGGTGTTTATCTGTTCCGCGCGATCCGCCGTCGCGACCGGCTGCGGGACGCTATTGAGTACCTCGTGTTCTACAACGCGGTTGCCCTGGGCCCTACCGTGATCTGGATGCTGGTGGCTCGGTCGTCGAGCCCCTCGTTTCTCCCCGACCGGCCGGACAGCTTGCTTTCGCTCCGAGACGCGCTCACCCACGCCGCGGTCTACATTGGCGTGTGGCTCGGTCCGTGGATCGCGTTGACCGTTGTCGCCTGGGTGATCGTCCACGCCCTCCATGGGACGTCCGACAGCGCCGGGGCGGTGTTCGGAGGGCCCCAAACGTTCCTGGCGTGGACCGCCCTGGCCTATCTCGTCGTCCTGATCGTGGTTCGGACGGGCAACGCGCTCTACCCGCTCGAGGAGCTCGGGTTTCGTTACACCGTGCCCGTGTGGCCTCCGCTCTTCCTGTTCGTCGCGGTGGTCTTCTACCGGCTCGTGTGGTCGAGACGGATCGTCGCGGTCAACGCCGTCGCGATCGTCGTGGTGCTGGGACTGTTCTGGCTGGGGCACCGCGAGGTCGTTGCCTTCCGTCTGGCGCCGGCGGTCCCGACAAGGGCCGAGACCTACCGCAGCGTCGTCGATCACGTCTCGCGCGATGCCGTCGTTCTCGCCAACCTCGGTCAGACGCTGTGCGTGGATCGACCGGATCTCAAGATCATCGGGATACCCTCGAGGCTCGACTTCAACTACGACCTCGACCTCGCCTCGACCGTCGGTCGTTTCGATGTCGCGTGGCTCGTTCTGTTCAGCCACAGCGGTATGAGCGAAATGTACCCCGCGGAGCTTCTTGAATGGATGCGACACCCGCCGCCGGATCTCGAAGTCCGGCGGGTCTGGACCTTTCCCGATGGTCTGATCTATCAGTTGGGGAGCAGCGCGAGCGAGTAGCGGTTCAGCCCTCCTGCCGGACGTAGTCGAAGTTCTCGATCACGATCACCATCTTCTTTTCCTTGATCTCGGTCTTGACGGTGGTGTTTTCGGGATAGGCAGTGCGGTCTTCGAGCCTTCCGAACTTTGCCACCAGATGAACCGGCTCGCCCTGATGCGAGGTCAGGATCTCGAGCTTGTTGGGCTTGTTCGAGATGCCGTCGATCCAGATGTCCATCGAGTCGCCCTGAAAGAGCACGTTCCTCGACTGGATCAGCGTCTCGGTGCCCGATTCTCCTCGGCCGTGATAGACGTTCGACTTGATGACGAGCTGGTGCAGCCGCCCGGGGGTCGGGTGGATGTAGGAATCGATCAGGAGCTTGAGGCTATCGGTGAGCTCAACGGCCTTCTTCTTCTTTTTCTTTTTCCTGGCGACCTTCTTCTCTCCGCTCTCGCCCTCGATCGGTGTCTTCTTGACGACGCCTAGGTCGTCGAGGCGGGCGTCGAACAGCTTGACCGACTGTTCCTCCCCGTCGAGCGTGATCGTGGTTCGCTGCTTCCAGGTGTAGTGCTGCAGCGATTTCTGGTTGGTTTCGAGCACCCCGGCCAGACGCTGGATCTGGGTCTGGGCGACGATGGTGGATGTCATCCAAACGAATGCGATCAGAAGCGCTGCGGCGCGTCGTCTTCGGCTTTTTCGTGGTGTCACTCTTCGCGCTCCGTGAACTCGCCCACCTGCTTGACGAAGATCATGAATACCAGGATACCCAGGACGAGATGCGCTGCAAGCACGTACCAGATGTACTCCGGGTGCCCCATTTTTTCGAACACACCGTAAAGAGGAGTGTAGCTGATGCCGCTGACGAGCGCGCCGACCATGATCGACAGGAAGTTCGCGCCCATGTACAGACCGGCCTTTTCCTTGGGCGCCAGCCACGTGACGTACTCCTGGACTCGAGGCGAAGCCACCATCTCGCCGATCGCAAAGAAGAAGATCCCGGGG
>JBFJTV010000398.1:0-2855 GCA_041625075.1 Candidatus Polarisedimenticolaceae bacterium
CCCGGTCGCCCTGCTCGGGATCCTGCCCGCCGCGATCTTCACCGCCATCCTGTGGGACCGGTGGAGAGAGGGCGGACCCATGGAGACCGCATGGGGCATGGTCCGGATCGACGGCTTCGGTCTGTTCTTCTCGTTCATCGTTCTCGTCGTCGGGACGCTCACGATTCTGGTTTCGATGAGGTTCCTCGAGCGCGAGGAGGCCGATCACGGCGAGTTCTACGGCCTGGTCCTGTTCGCGCTGGCCGGCATGCTGGTCATGGTCAATACCACGCACCTCATGATGATGTTCATCGGGCTCGAGGTGTTCTCGCTCGCGCTTTACGTTCTCACAGGGTTGACCCGCTCGCGGGTGCGCTCGGTGGAGGCGTCGCTCAAGTACTTCCTGCTAGGCGCTTTTTCCTCGGGCTTCATGGTCTACGGTCTCGCCCTGCTCTACGGGTCGGTGCGCTCGCTCGATCTGAGCATAATCAGCGAAGTCGCCACGAGGGAGCCGACCACCATGCTGTGGATCGGCGCGGGCATGGTCTTCATCGGGCTCGCATTCAAGATCGCGATCGTTCCGTTCCATCACTGGGTTCCGGACGTCTATCTCGGCGCCCCGACCAACGTCACGGGTTTCATGGCGGCCGCGACCAAAACCGTGGCCATAGCGGTGTTGTTGCGGTTCTTCCCAGGTGCCCTGGGCAACCAGTCGGACGTCTGGATTCCGCTCGTCACGGTGCTGGCGATCCTGACGATGACGGTGCCCAATCTCGTCGCCCTCGCGCAGAGCAACGTCAAGCGGCTGCTCGCGTTCTCGTCGATCGTGCACGCCGGTTACCTGCTCATCGCGGTCGTGTGCAAGCCCGAGTGGGGTGTCAGCGCGATCATGTTCTACCTGACGGCGTACGCCTTCATGACGGTCGGTGCCTTCGCGGTAGCCGCCGCGGTGGGTCGCGGCGATTCCCATGCCGAGCAAGGTTACGACTTCCGCAGCTGGGCGGGTCTCGGCCGGAACCGCCCGTACCTCGCCGGCGCGATGACCATCTTCCTGTTCTCGCTGGCCGGGATCCCGCCGACCGGAGGCTTCTTCGCAAAGTACGTCATCTTCCAGGCGGCGGTCGAGTCGGGCCACTACCTGCTGGCCGTGGTCGGTGTGCTCAACGCCGTGATTGCCGCGTACTACTACCTGAAGCTCATCATCACGATGTGGATGAAGGAGCCCGACGAGGTCGAGGAGTTCCAGATGCCGGTCAGCTTCTGGACCGCGGTCGTGGTTCTCGTGGCGGTGATCGCCATCTTCTGGCTCGGCATTCTGCCCCAGGACGTGCTCGACAAGACCAAGGGCCTGGCCGCGATGCTGATCTGAGTCAGCCCCGCGCGCTCTCGACGAGCGCGGGTGCGACGTCTTCCATCACGTCGACGCGCCCCGTCAGCGCCTCCGCATCACGCCCCCACGCCAGAAACGGAGCCGGGTTGAGCGTGTGGCGGCCGTGAGTTCCCTCCTCGAGATTCCCGTGATCGCTGATCACGACGACGCGGTCACGGTCGAGGTCGGCCCGCCGTAAGACGGCGTCGATGAGCGCCTCGGCGCGCCGCGCCTGCGTGATCTTGTCGTCCCAGGTGCCGCGGTGGGCGAAGAGATCGGTCAGGAAGTACTCGTAGAGCACGACGTCGTTCTCGGCGAGGATTCGCAGCAGGACCTCGGCTGCCTCCGTGGCATCACGCGCTGCGACGTCCCACCCGCGCCGGCGCCACCACTCGCCGGTATAGTCGTGGGAGAGGGCCGTTCCGTCGGCACCCTCGACGTCGAGCATCCGAAAGGGGATGCCGGATGCCTTCACTGCTCGGGTCGTCGCCGACCAGCGCGGCCGCTTGGCCTCGAGGTGCTCCCTGGTGTAGGCGTTGGCGAAGGTGGGGCGCAGCCCCTCGCGGACGAGCTTCAGGAAGATCGACTCGCGGTCGATAACCGACACGAGTGTCGGCCCCGGGATCCCGACCGCGTGCGCACCCAGGACCTTGGCGGCATTGACGCCGGTCAACAGGGTTGTCTGCCCGGTGGCCGATTGCGGAAGACCCGGGACGCCGAGCGTGGCGTCGAGCGGGCGGAAGGCAGCGCCTTCCGACGGTTCGCGTCCGGTGAGCGGCGCGAGCCGCTCGGCATGGATCGCCGCGAACGGATTCGACTCGGGGTCGTCGACCCCGACGCCGATGCCGTCAAAGAAGAGAACGAGGGTCGACAGGGGACACTCTCCGTTTCTGAGCGACTCGCAGTACGAGTTTACCGGGAAGTGTCAGAAAATAAGACGAAACGCTATCGCTTTAATGCCGCTTGCACGGCGGCCGGCGTCGGGAAACCTGTCCCGCCGCCTCCACCAGCTACAGGGTTCCAGGCACTCGCCCTTGCGTCGGCAGCTGCTCCGTTCCGGCTCCGGTCGCGAGGCCAAGAAGCCTCAGAGGGCGTGGAAGATGCTGGGACCCTCCCACTCGACGAACTCCCGCAGCCAGCGCTCCGGGTTGCCAAACTTGCGAAAGTTTTCATCGGCGGAGCTGAAAGTCACGACGACCTTCGTGATCCCGCGGCCGGAGAGATAAGAGCGGTTGCGCAAGGGAACATCCTCGACCGTCTTGTACCACTCGAAGCAGGTCCACGTATCGTCGTCCGTTCGGACGGACCCGCAGCTGCGGACAGTGGACGTCCTCTCCTTCAGCGCGGACTCGAACCCGGCTTCAAACGGCACACGGTCGGTGCTCGTGAACACGTCGACCGTCTGGCTCATCGACACGACGGACGCCACGTTCTGGGTGTAGAAGAAACTCTCCTGCACGAGGTCGGCTCCCTCACCGAACAACTCCTTGTAGTCCCACGGCAGGTC
>JBFJTV010000399.1:0-2833 GCA_041625075.1 Candidatus Polarisedimenticolaceae bacterium
GACCCTGCTCGGCCATCGGCGCGATCAGGTCGAGATCACGGAGCACGAGATTCGACTTCGTGACAATGGCGAACGGGTTGCGAAACTCCGCCAGCACCTCGAGGATCGAACGGGTGACCTCCAGTCGCCGCTCGACGGGCTGGTAGGGATCGGTGTTCGCCCCGATCGCCATGACCTTGCAGCGGTAGCCCTTGCGAGCGAGCTCGTTGCGGAGAAGCTCGGCCGCGTCGGGTTTCGAGAAGATCTTCGTCTCGAAATCGAGACCCGCCGAGAGTCCCAGGTAGGCGTGCGTCTGCCGCGCGAAACAATAGACGCAACCGTGCTCGCAGCCCTTGTAGGGGTTGACCGACTGCTCGAAGGGAACGTCCGGCGAGTCGTTGGTCGTGACGATTCTTCGAGTGCGCTCCGGAGTGACGGTCGTCTCGAGCCGGGGAAGCTCGACGTCGAGGCTCCCCCAGCCGTCGTCGAACGGGACGGTCTCGGAACGCTCGAACCGTCCCGCGGGGTTGCTGACCGCTCCCCGACCCTTCCGGGGTCTCGCTGGAAGATCTCCGTCCCGCATCTCTAGCTGCGCGTGAGAACGATCTCCATGGTCTTCATCTTGTCGCTGCCCATGACACGCCAGCTCTCCAGCAGCACGGTGCCGTCGTCGTTGAACGTCACCTTGCCCTCGTCGGTCGCCATCTCGCCCATCATCGGGTCGAGGTTCGTCCCGGTCGTCGTGCGGACCTTGCCGCCGTTTTCGCACTTGCCGGTGTAGTGGTAGGTCTGGGTGCCGAAGTTGTCCATCCAGGTCGACGTGTACTGCTTTTTCATGTTGTCGTAACCGTCGACACCGATCCCCTCGAACGGGGCTCCCTGGAACTCGCCGTACCACTTCGCCTCGACAAACCGGCCTCCGAGAAGCGCGTGGGCCTTCATCGTGCCCTTGGTCTCCATCGCCTCGTCCGAGCCCGGCATCCAGAACTTGGCACTGTAGGTCCAGTCGCCTACCAGCATCTTCAGATGCTCGTGGTGCTCGTTGGGGGAGCCCATCACCATCATCTGCGCCATCTCTTCCTCTGAAGGCCCCTCGCCCTCCTGCGCCAAGACCGGGAACCCGACGAGCAAGACCAACCCGAGAATCGAACAAACGATCCGTCCGTTCATACTGCTTCCTCCTTGCCTGGTTTGTTGACCCGCGCAGTATGCCTGACCGCAACAGCGAAAGCAAGGCGAAAGCGTGAACGCGGTAACTACCTGCACGGCCGCCGGTTACGGCGCTTATCGGGAGACCCCTACGAGCAGTTTTCGAGGACCCGGCGGATCTTTGGCGAGACGCGGTCGGGGTCGAGGGCGCCCGTCGGTTTCTTGGCGCCTGCCCGGCCGTAGGCCAGGCACGCCTGGGCGTTGTCACCGAAGGCGACATGGACGAAGGCGTTGAGCACCCAGAACTCACGCCGCTCGTCCCCGCTGGGGCTCGTGTCGATGACGCCGGCGAGGGCGTCGAGCATCCCCCGCGCCCGGGCGTACTCGCCGCGATCGAAGGCTTCTCGGATCTCCCCGATCTCCTCGACAAAGCGTGGGTCAGGGGGCGCGGGAGGTTTCGCCGGCGGTCTCGTCGTCGCCGCGGCATTGTTCGCCGTCTTCTCCGGACGATCGGCGGGCGCGAGCTTCAACGTCATCAGCGGTACCCGAATCGTCTGTCCGACCGACAGGCGTCTCGGGTCGTCGATGTCGTTGAACTCCCCGAGAACCGCGGCGAGATCGGTCGTGCCGTAGAACTCCTTCGAGAGCGACGACAGCGACTCCCCGCTCGCGAGCGGATGGTTCAGCACCACGGGCATGACGAGCTTCTGGCCGACCAAGAGCGCGCTCTTCGGGTCCACGCCGTTGAGCGCGGCGATCGCGGGATAGGCGTCCGGGTCACCGAGGTAACGCTTGGCGAGAACGGACCACGTGTCCCCCGATCGCACGACGTGGGTGTCGCAGTACGGGATCCGGAGCCTCTCTCCGGGCCGGATCACGGCGTCGCTGCGTGCGTTGTAACGAAGGAGAAGATCCGCCGCGTCGAACGAACCGTAGTACTGCTTGGCGATCGACGATGCGGAATCCCCCGCACGCACGCGGTGGCTCCGCTCACCGGAGACGACTACCGAGGCCGAGAGTGCGAAGCCCAGCAGCAGCACCACGGCGAGACGCTCGACGCGCTCCGTCATTGCGTGGAGCTCTCCTCGAAGCGGTGACGGACGACCCTTTCCTCTCCGGGCGCGAGCTCGATGTCGTACTCGGCGGAGCCGTAGGTCGGGTGCGCAAACGTGACGTGATGGCGCCCGGGTGCGATTTCGACCGGCGCCGCGCGCGGCGTCAGGATCGGATCGTGACCGGTGACCTCGATCTCGGCCCACGGGTAAGCGACGAACCGGACCATCGCGGGCTCGGTGGGCGGTGCGGGTGGTCTTGCCTCGTCCACTTCATCAGCCGGCTCGACTGCGGGCTCCGCGGATGACACGCTGGTCGGAATCGTGGCAGCGGCCATGCTCGCCTGCGACTCGGCGGGGATCGCCGCCTCGGCGGGAAGGTTCTCGCCGGGACCCGCAGCCCACTGGAAGACGATGACGCCGACCAGGAGAGCGAGCGCGCCGCTCGGAACGAGCCAGCGCCACACCATGGGATTCCGCAGCGAAGCGCCGGCCGGGACGGCGGCGGGCTCGGTGGCATCGTCGTCGACGTTGAGCACCCCGCGCGCCGCGAGTGCCTCGACGATCTGACGGCGGCAATCTGCGGGGGAGACGCGTCCGAGCCAGCGTTCGAGGTGGCGCCTCACCTGCATCGCGGAGCCGATCCGCCGCGA
>JBFJTV010000400.1:0-2824 GCA_041625075.1 Candidatus Polarisedimenticolaceae bacterium
CGTCTCGGGGATCCCACGGGAGTACGGATGATCCTCGGCGATCTCGAAGCGCAGGTCGCGCTCGACCAGCGGAAGCTCGTTCGGTGCGTCGCCGTAGACCTTGTTGGTCGAGCAGAACACGAAGCACGCGTCGGGGCAGTGCCGCCGCGTGGCCTCGAGCAGATGGAGCGTCCCGGTCGCGTTGACCTCGAAATCGGTGACCGGCTCGCGGGCGGCCCAGTCGTGCGAGGGCTGCGCGGCGGCGTGCACCACGAGATCGATCGCCGCGCCGTGGCGACCGAAGAGACCGTCGATCGCGTCGCGGTCGCGGATGTCGATGTCCTCGTGGATGTAGCGATCGAGGTCGCGGAGCAGGCGCTCGCGGTTCCACGCCGTCGAGGCCTCGGGGCCGAAGAAGTACGCGCGGAGATCGTTGTCGATCCCCACGACGTCGAGCCCGAGGGCCGCGAAGTGGCGTGCCGCTTCGCTGCCGATCAGACCGGCCGAACCGGTGATGATGGCGATGCTCATAATCTCATTCTAGATCATGCGGTCGCGGTCGGAATCGCATCCACTCTCCCGGGAGGGGCATCGTCCAGGCCTCTCCGCACGGACCGCAGGCACAGGGGTCCGGGCGGGACGGGGGGTCGGGCGACGACGGCATGACCTCGTCGAGCTTCTGCATGAAACCGTTGGCGCGGCCGTCGGTCAGGGTCGCGACGAACCGCGTGGGTTTCGAGACGGGTCGCAGGAAGTCCTCGTAGTGCACGATCAGGACGTGTCTGGCCCTCGCCTGCGTCAGAAGGTCGTCGGGATAGCCGTCGACGCGGAACCACGACGGCATCGGCAGGATCGCGAGATCGACGGGGTGTAGCTCGACGAGGTCGGCCGGCGTAAACCCCGCCGGACTGTCGCCGATGGCGTCGAGCGCGAGGATGCGAAAACGCACCGATTCGAGATCGGGGCTCAGAAGATCGATCAGAAAAGCGTAGACTTCGCCTTCCTTCATCTTGCGGATCTTCTTTTCTTCCCACGGCTCGTCCCACGGCTCGTCGACCTCACCCTTGGCGAAGTGCAGACCCGCCCAGTGCGGGGCGTGGGACGACGTCAACGGCATGACGCGGATGGGCGCCGCACCCTGTTCGCCCTCGATCGCGACGAACCGACCGGCGTGGTCTTCGAGCGCGATCGCTCGTGCCTGCAACCGAGGGTACGGAGCGAGCATGTGGACGCCCGAGCCATTGACGTAGACGCGAGCGTCGGTGGCGTGCTCGGTGAGGATCGGCGGTAGATCGGCAAAGTGGTCGTAGTGCGTGTGACCGACGAGGATCGCGGCGACTCGGTCGGTGGCCACATCCGCAAGACCCTCCCGGATCGCGTCCTCGTTCCATTCCACACGGCCGAAGGCGACCTTCCCGGAACCGTAGTTCGAGAAGAACGGCGCGGTCATGACCGCGGCGCCCTCCCACTCGATGTAGACACCACCGACACCGAGGTAGCGCAGCAAGACCTCGCCGGCGGTCGTCTCCGGCCGCGGGCCTGCTTCGCACGGGGGGTTCTTGAGATCGAAATCGGCGTCGTGATTGGGAACGTACGCTCCGTCGATGACGTGCCCGTGCCCGAGACAGCCGGTAGCGGTCAGGGCGAGAAGCATGATCGTCACACGGATCATCGTGGGTCGGCTTCGGTGCGGGTCGTGGCGCGCGTGGCAGGATTCGAACCTGCGACACCCAGCTCCGGAGGCTGGTGCTCTATCCACTGAGCTACACGCGCGGGTCGCGCGCAGGATAGCACGCCGCCGAGCGTGCGCGATCAGTCGCCGTTGTTCGTCTTCTCGACCATGGGCCGCGGTTTGCGTCCCGAGCCGCCATATTCGACGCTCTGGAAGCGAACCGTACGGGAGACCTGATAGTTCCCGCCGCGGCAGAGCAGCTCGACGTAGCTCTTGTCCGTTTCCCACCACGCCCCCAGCCGGAGCCGTCCCGTCGCCACGGCGCGTCCCAGCTCCTTCTCGTCCTGCGGCAGACCGTCGTCGGCCCAGACCTCCTCCTCGAGCACCGGGGCGCCGAGGGTCCTGCTCATCATGTTCTTGACGGAGTTGTACTCGTTGACGTAGTCGTTGAGACGGTTGTACCTCTGCGTGAAGCGCCCGGAGATGATCGCGAGAGCGTCATCCTTGAACACGAAGTAGGTCTCGCTCGGCATGCCGCCAACGTTCATGTTGACGCGGATGCCACCGCTGTCGCCGCGGGTTCCGGACGGAAGATAGCTTGCGACCTCGTCGGGTTTCATGCCCCAGCCGACCTGACCGAAACCCTCGATGCCGTCGGGGGACGACGGGCTGGGCGCGGGTTTGGGCTGCGGGGGGGCTTGTTGCTGCGGTTGCTGCTCCTGGCCTTTCATCTGTTCCTGGGCGACGTAGACACCACCCAGGAGAAAGGCACACAGGATGACCAGGGTCGGGACTCGTACGCGCTTCATTGTTTCCCTCGGTGTTCAGGCGACAGACAAGGATACGGCTAAACGGGCAGGCACACCAACCAGGATGGTGAGACCGAGAAGGGATGGTCGGGGCGAGAGGATTTGAACCTCCGACACCCTGCTCCCAAAGCAGGTGCGCTACCGGACTGCGCCACGCCCCGATCGACCGGATTCCTCGCTTCGAGGATCCTGTCGGAATCTACCACCCGTTCTTCGGGAGCGTCAAACGAGTTGCGGGCTGTCGCGGGGCTCCGCTATGGTGTGCGTTTTTTGGAACGGAACGCACGATGCGCATCGGACTGTTCGGCTTCCCGCAGACGGGCAAGACGACACTGTTTCAGCTTCTGACCGGCGCGACGGCGCC
>JBFJTV010000401.1:0-2809 GCA_041625075.1 Candidatus Polarisedimenticolaceae bacterium
AAGACGGCGGTGGCGGGCTCGAGATCAAGGACATCGAGTTCGTGGAGTTCAACGAGGGTCAGCCCAGCCTCTATCTCAAAGCCGGGAGCGGCGAGCAGGACCCGGATGGGACTTACCGCGTGGACGACGTGCAACGTCTCGAGGTCAGCCGCAAGGACGCGTCACCCCTGATCATCCAGGCCGGTTGGGGATTCCTCCGGGGTGACGCCGGGGCGCGACACGGGAGGCTCGAAGGCGACGTGCAGGTCGAGGACGAGGACGAGGAGCTTCTTCTCTCCGTACCGATCGTCGAGTTCAGCCAGGTTGAGGGCGAGGCGCGCTCGCTGGGGATCGTTAAGCTCGACTCGCCGCGGTACGAGGGCAAGGCGGCGGCGGTCGTCTACGGTCTCAACGGGCAGTCGACCATTCTCGTGGCCCCCGAGATCGACGCCGACGACGGTTCGACGCTTCGCGCCAAACACGGCCGTCTTCTCGACGGCTCGCGGGATGTCGAGTTGACGGGAGAGATCGAGGTCACCCGCCACGAGACACGACTCCGCGCCGGTCGCGCGCGGCTCCTGCGAACTCACGACGGTTCGCTCGAGAAGGTCGAGCTATGGGAGTCGGTCGAGGGGATCTCGCTCCCCAGCGACGCCCCATTCTCGAGCTTCGAGGCCGACGAAGCCGAGACCCGCTGGAACGACCAGGGCGAGGCCGACTTCCTGCGACTCGATGGCGACAGCTTTGTCCAGCACGGCACGAGCAGTCTCCGCGCCGAGCACATCGACGCCCGGGTGGCGCCGGCCATGCCGATGCTCGGCATCCTGCCGGTGATCGACCCGGCCGCGCTCCGTCTGTGGGAGGTGACGGCGACCGGTGAGGTTCGCGCCTCGATGCTTTTGAACACGGGACCCGCGATCCTGATCTCGAACGACTTCTCGATGCTCGTCGACGGTGCCGGAAACCCGATCAACGGCGAAGCCGTGGGGGAGGTTCGCTTCAAGTCCGACGACACCCGCGCCGAAGCCCACCGAGCCACCTTTGACGCGGCGGACGCCGACGAGCAGATCGTCCTTCACGCGACATCGCGACGCCGGGCTCGCATGGCCAGGGGCAGAAGCCGCATCGCCGCCGAGCGCATCGCGACCAATGCACGCGGCACGCGGCTCGCGGCCGACGGCCGGGTCGAGTCGAGCCTGCTCGCGGGCGAGGGGGAGGCGGCTCGCGGCAGCACCGGGCTGTTCCGCAACGACGAGGCGATCCACTTCGTTTCCCAGCATCTCGAGGGGGACCCCTCGATCAACGCCCTGGTCTTCACCGGGGCGGTACGCGGTTGGCAGGGGGATCGTAACCTGTCGGCGGACCGCGTCGAGGTCGATCAGGTTGAGGATCGTCTCGACGCCGTGGGAAACGTCACCACGCGGTTGCCGCGCGTCGAGGATGTCACGCGTTCGAGTGGCGATTTCATCCAGGTGGGCTCCGAGCGTCTACGCTACCGGGGGCTCGAGGGTCATGCGGTCTTCGAGGGCAGGGTCCGGGTTCGGATTCTGGAAGGGTGGCTCGATTCGGAGACGCTCGACGTCACCCTCTCGGACGACGACCAGGCGGTTGAAGAGATTCTTGCCTCGGGTGGCGTACGCTTCGAATTCAACAGCCCCGATGCCGCCGAGGGCGCGCCTCCCGTTACCGGAGAGGGCGATCGGGTGCGGTACCAGCCCGGCGAGCAGACGGTCACGCTGTACGGCGACCAGGCCCCGGCGGTCGTCAGGCGTGAAAACGTCCAGGGCGGGGTCACCCGTGGGCGGGTGCTACGCTACCACCTCGACACTGGAGATCTCTCTGTCGAATCGGGCGATCAGGATCGCGCGAAGATCCGGACGTCCGACCAGTAGCGGAGGGTAGGAGCCTGTCCGGGATGGAAACGGAGGCCGCCAGCCGTGCCAGCGGCGACACCCTAGAGCCCGAGGGCAAAACCGGCAACGGTCTCGTCGCCAGGGGATTGCTCAAGGTCTATCGGCGACGCGCCGTCGTCAACAAGGTCTCGGTCGATATCGGCCCCGGAGAGATCGTCGGTCTGCTCGGCCCGAACGGGGCGGGCAAGACGACGACCTTCTACCTCATCCTCGGGTTGGTTCCGCCCGATCGCGGAAGCGTCCTCCTCGACGACCGCGAGATCACTCGGTTGCCGATGTACCTGCGTGCGCGACGGGGGATCGGGTACCTCCCGCAGGAGGCCTCGATCTTTCGGCGCATGACCGTCCAAGAGAATATCCAGTCGGTGCTCGAGCTCCAGCCGATCGGCAGGGAAGAGGTCGCGCGGCGCTCCGACGAGCTGCTGCACGAGTTCGGACTCTCGACCGTGGCGAGGTCTCGGGCGTATGCCCTTTCGGGCGGTGAGAGACGACGCGCAGAGATCGCTCGTGCTCTCGCAAGCGGTCCGCGGTACATGCTTCTCGACGAGCCCTTTGCCGGGATCGACCCGATCGCGGTGTCGGACCTTCAGCGTGTCGTCAGGCGTTTACGCGAAAAAGGCATCGGTGTTTTGATCACCGATCACAACGTCCGGGAGACTTTACGAATCACCGATCGCGCATATATTATCAGTCAGGGTCGAGTTTTCCGGCACGGCACGCCACCCGAGCTCGCGGAGGATTCCGAAGTGCGTCGTGTCTATCTCGGCGAGGAATTCCGGCTGCACTGATCAAGCCCTCCATGGCGCTTGGCGCCGTGGAGGGTCATGGACACGCGTCGATGGCACTCGAACAAAATCTAAGCGTCCGGATGAGCCAGCGACTCATCATGACGCCTTCGCTCCAGCAAGCCATCAAGC
>JBFJTV010000402.1:0-2751 GCA_041625075.1 Candidatus Polarisedimenticolaceae bacterium
CCGTCGATTGAACTCCTCGACCTGGTTGCGATAGACGTTCTGAAGGTCCGTGAGATACGCATCGAGCTCACCACGGAGGTCGTGGTAGAGCTCGACCGCTCCGTCGGTCGGGCGTGCATCGGCCCCCTGAACGACCGATAGCAGCGCGAGCAGTTGGTTGTCGAGCTTCGGAGGGTAGTTCAGGATGTCCTGAATCGCTTCGTTACGGGTCTGGTAGAGACGCTGCTCGATCTCGGTCAGCTCCGCGTTGATCTTTTCCGCCGCTTCGGTCAGACCCTCTCCCTGTCCGGTGTCCTTGAGTCGTTGCGTCAACTCGCTGACTTGAGTTCGAACATCGCGAAGCTCGCGCAGAGCGCGGTGGCTTTCCGTCAAGGCGTCCGCGATGTCGAGCGACAGCCCGTACTGCGCGTCGAAGTCGCCCTGCGTCGTCGTCAGCCGCGGATCCTTGACCACGGAGAACGAACGCGTCTGGCTCCACTCCCCGATCATCAGACGAACGTCGTAGCGGCCGGGCGGTACCTTGGGTCCCCGCGCCCGACCCCACAAGATCGAGCCCTCCTCGAGCTCGGCATCGGCAAGTCGAAGATCCCAGACCCAGCGGTTCATCCCCTCCTCGGCAGGCAGCGTCTTAGGCTCGAGCTCCGGGAAGAACCGGGCAAACGGGTTGGGAGCCCGGCGCTCTTCCTCCTCGCTCGAAAACCGCCGTAAGACGACGCCGTCCTTGTCGAGGATCTCGAGGACGACTTCTTCCTCGGGCTCCGATTCGAGGGTGTAATGGACGAGGGTGCCCGCCGGCGGGTTCTTGCCCGCCGCGGCGTCACGCGACCACGAGAACCCGCCGCCGAAACGAACAGTCTCTCGCGGCTCGAACAGATGGTATTTCGCGGCCGCGACCTCTTTGTTCAACTGGTGCAACGGAGAGAGATCATCGAGGATCCAGAACCCTCTTCCCTGCGTCGCCACGATCAGATCACCGTGGCGCACCTGCATGTCGGTGATCGCGGTCGCGGGTAGCTTGAGCTGCAGCGACTGCCAGCGCCGGCCGTCGTCAAAGGAAACGTAAGCCCCGAACTCGGTGCCGGCGTAGAGCAATCCCTTGCGATCGGGATCCTCGCGGACGACGCGCACGAAGTGGTCGTCGGGGATGCCGTTCTTCCCGTCCGTGAGGAGCTTCCAGCTCTCACCGTAGTCGTCGGTTCGGAAGATGTAGGGCGTGAAGTCGTCGAGCTTGTACCGCGTGACCGCGAGAAAGGCGCGCCCCGGGTCGTGCGCCGACAGCTCGAGCGTGTTGACCTGCCCCCACTCGGGCATCTGCTTCGGCGTGATCTCGTTCCAGCTCCTGCCGTTGTCGCGGGAGAGATGAACGAGACCGTCGTCCGTCCCCGCCCAGAGCAGTCCGTCGACATGAGGCGAAGGCTCGAACGCGAAAACCGTGTCGTAGACCTCGACACCGGTGTTGTCCCAGGTCAGCGGACCCCCTGAATAATCCTGCTTGTCTTCATCGTTGCGTGTCAGGTCGGGGCTGATCGTCTTCCAGCTTTGGCCCCCGTCGGTCGAGCGATGAACGAACTGCGAGGTGTGGTAGAGGACGTCGGGGTCCTGGGGAGAGAGCCGGATCGGGGCGTTCCACTGGAAGCGATACTGCAGATCTCGCGCCGCCTGTCCGACCGCCAGCTGCGGGTAGATGAGGATCTCGCGCTCCTGTCCGGTTTCGTGGTCGTAGCGGGTGATGCCCCCGCCGTAACAGCCCGCGTAGACGATGTCGGGGTTGCGCGGGTCGACCGCGATGTGCCCGCTCTCACATCCTCCGACCGGATACCAGTGCCGCCGCGTGATGCCGCCCGACGAGGTGCGGCTCTGGATCGAGACCGTCGAGTTGTCCTGCTGCGAGCCGTAGACGCGATACGGAAACTGGTCGTCCACGGTGACCCGGTAAAACTCGGGCGTGGGCTGGTTGGCCTGCGTGGACCACGTCGCGCCGCCGTTGGTCGAGACGTTGGCGCCGCCGTCGTTCCCGTTGATCAGGACCCTGGAATCCTCCGGGCTGATCCACAGGTCGTGATGGTCACCGTGGGGAGCACGGATGAAGTCGAAACTCTCGCCGCCGTCGGTCGACCGCCACATCCCGACGTTCAGGATGTAGACGGTCTCGGCGTCGCCCGGGTCGGCAAAGACGTGGGTGTAGTACCACGCGCGCTGGCGGAAGTTGCGGTCCTTGTTGATCGATCGGAACTTCTTGCCGCTGTTCTCCGAGCGGAACAGACCCCCGTCCTCGGCCTCCACGAGAACCCAGACGCGGCCCTTCTTCGCGGCGGACACCGTGACACCGATGCGTCCCCTGTCTCCCTCGGGCAGGCCCTCGGTGATCTCCTCCCAGCTATCACCGCCGTCGGTGGACTTGTACAGACCGCTGCGCTCACCGCCGCTGATGAGGGTCCAGGGCTTTCGGACCACCTGCCAGATCGCCGCGTAGAGGATCCGCGGGTTGTTCGGGTCCATCGCGAGATCGACCGCGCCCGCGTCGTCGCCGATATAAAGGACCTTCTCCCAGGTGTCACCGCCGTCACGCGACCGGAAGACGCCGCGCTCTTCGTTGGGCCCGAAGATGCTTCCGAGCGCGGCGACGTAGACGAGGTCGGCGTTTTTCGGGTGAATCCGGATGCGACCGATCTGCCCGCCGTCGTCGAGCCCGGCGTGCTCCCAGGTCTCGCCTGCGTCGGTCGAGCGGTAGACGCCGATGCCGGGGGAGAC
>JBFJTV010000403.1:0-2713 GCA_041625075.1 Candidatus Polarisedimenticolaceae bacterium
GACGAGATCATCGCGTGGATCGAGGAGCACGAGGTCGACGGCGTCATCTCGGTGCGGGCGATCTATCTCAAGGACGTGGGCGAAGACGCGTGGGAGGAGCACTGGGACGCATGGATCGTTGGCGATCAGAGCCTCGAGGGTCTGATCGAAGACACCCTGCCCCTCGAGCGCTCCAAGAGCGGGAAGGTCGGTGTCGAGGTCGCCTTGTGGGACACCGAGGAAGAGGACCGGCTGTGGTCGGCGCGCACCAATCCCCTGTCGCGGAAACAGCTCAAAAAGGCGCCACCGGAATTCGTCCAGACGGTGATGAGCGCGCTCTACAGCGTCGATCTGCTCTAGGTCACTCTCGACCGCGTCGAACAAAAAACGGGGCGCCGCGGCACCCCGTTCGGGTTCCGTCGATCTAGTCAAACGCTACATCGACTCGGTTAGCCGTCCTTCGAACCTGTCGAGCTGTTTCCGGTACCACTCGTT
Source organism: Candidatus Polarisedimenticolaceae bacterium (assembly GCA_041625075.1). Lineage (GTDB taxonomy): Bacteria > Acidobacteriota > Polarisedimenticolia > Polarisedimenticolales > Polarisedimenticolaceae > JBFJTV01. The sequence continues at coordinate 475 of JBFJTV010000403.1, forward strand.
GTCGGGATCGAGCGCCAACGCCTCTTTCATGAGCGTGATCGCCCCAGCGCGATCACCACGAAGATTGACGATCTCCGCGGCGGTGTCGAGGATCATCGCCTTCATCACGTCGTCTTCGGCGAGCTCGGCGCCCTTGCGGGCAAGCTGCTCCGCCTCTTCCAGGTTGACCTCGTGCTCGAAGCACCACCACGCGAAGCTGTTGAGGTCGCGGCTGTCCTCGTCCCAACCCTCGGGCATCGTCTCGCGTTTGAGCCTGACGGCGAGCTCGGTGTCCCCGGTGCCGAGCGCGTACGCGATCTCGAGCTCACCACGGGCCTCAAGCAGGTTCTCGTCCTCGGTGCCCTCCGCGGCCGCCAGGGCCGCCTCGACGTACGGCAATGCCGCCGCCGCGTCGTCGACGAGCGTCGCGATCGAAGTTCCGACGCTGACGATCTGATCGATGGTGATCGCCGGCGAGGCGAGCGCCTCATCCGCGGCGGCCTTCAATTCGTCTTCGGTGAAGAGCTGGTCGTGGATGCCCCAGCTCTTGACGAGAAAGAGGTCGAATTCGAAGGTGTCTCCGGTGCCTGCCATCTCGATGGCCTGCTCGAAGTAGCCTGCCGCCTCGGGCAGCTCGTCGACCGCGGCGTAGTAGTGCCCGAGCACCGCCGCATCCGAAACGGTCGGGGATTCCTCGAAGCGGCCCTCGCGCACGGCAATGGTCGCCGGATCCACGGTGGATCGTGCCAGCATGCGAGCAAACTCCGCAGGCCCGCCATACCCGAGCCACCGCGCCGTCGTTTCGGACTCGGCGTCGACGAGAACGAAAGTCGGATAGCCGTCCACCGAGAGCTTTTCAGCAAACTTCTGCCCTTCCGCCTCGTCCTCGGCGTTGACCTTGACGAGAACGACTTTCTCGAGCGTCTTCTTGAGATCGGGGTTTTCTTCCGCCTCACGGGCGAACTGCTGGCAGCCACCTCACCAGTCGGTGTAGAAGTCGAGCAGAACGGGAACCCCCCTGGTGGCGGCCTGCTGTTGCGCGTCCGCGATCAACGCGATCGACTCGCCCTCGGGAACCCCGCAACCGGCGGACAAAAGCAGCCCGGCGAGAACGACAGTCGAGCAAAAGGCGGTTTTTCCCACTCTGAACCCCCCGAAAAGAAGCCTCGGGCTATGGAAACGACGTGACACGCCTCAATGTTCCCAACCGTGGACTTCCCTCTTGTCCTCGATCCACCTCAGCGTGGCCGGGTGGATCGTATCGCCGCCAGGTAACTCGAAAAAGAACGGCTGACGCTCGACCGCGTCCGGGGCGATCTGGTTCATCGTGGCGGTCTCGAAGAGCCGGCCGTTGATCATCGTGTGCGTGACGAACTCCGAACGGCGCAGGTCCTCGAGCGGGTTGCCGTCGATCACGACCAGATCGGCAAGCTTGCCGGCCTCGATCGAACCGATGTCGCCTTCGAGCCCGACGTAGTGCGCACCGTCGATCGTTCCCGCGCGAAGCGCTTCCCACGGCGTGAATCCACCCTGCTCCATCATCCACATCTCCCAGTGTGAGGCGAGACCCTCACGTTGCCCGTGGGCGCCGATGTGCACGGTCACCCCCAGGTCGCGAAGCTCCTTGGCAAACTTCGCGACATGGATGTGGTTGTAATGCTCGTCGGGCGCGGTCGTGCGTCGGATTGCGACCGGCTCGACGGCGAAGCGCGGCACGTAACGCATCAGGTGCTCGTTTTCCCAGACGTTGGTGCGGTCGTACCAGTAGGTCTCGCCCCCAAGCCCGCCGTAGGCCACCACGAAGGTCGGGGTGTACCCCGTCCCGGTTTGCGACCACAGCTGCTTGATGTCGTCGTACCCGCGCGCGACCGGGATGGCGTGCTCGATCCCGGTGTGGCCGTCCACGATCTCGTTGAGGTTGTGCTGGAGCTTGGCGCCGCCCTCGGGGAAGACCATGATGCCGAGCTTCCGGCCGGCCTCGATCACCTGCTGTCGCTGATCCCGGCGTGGTTGCTGGTAGCTCTTGACCGAGATGGCCCCGACGTCCTTGAGCCGCCGGACGTGGAACTCGGCGTCCTCGTAGCTTTCGATCGCTGCGGTGTAGCCGGGCATATGCGCGCCGTAGAGGATCGTGCCCGTCGAGAAGACCCGCGGCCCCACGACCCTCCCCGCGCGCTGCAGCTCGGCGGCCGCAAAGATCTCCGTGGTGTCGTTCGACGGGTCGTGGATCGTTGTCACCCCGAACGCGAGGTTCGAGAAC
>JBFJTV010000404.1:0-2667 GCA_041625075.1 Candidatus Polarisedimenticolaceae bacterium
CACGTTCTTCACGATCGCCCACTCCATCACGTTCACTCTGGCCGGTATCGGTTGGCTACCGACACCGCCGGCCAAGGTCGTGGAGGCAACCATCGCCATCTCCATTGCGGCGGCTGCGCTCCACACCCTTCGACCGGTGCTGCCGAACCGGGAGTGGGCGCTCTCGTTCGTCTTCGGTCTGTTCCACGGGATGGGGTTCGCGTCGCTGGTTTCCGACCTCGACGTGTCGCGTTCCGGCCAGCTCATCTCCCTGCTCGGCCGCAATGTGGGGATCGAGATCGGCCAGGTCGTCGTGATTCTGCTGCTGTTCCCCGGACTGTTTCTGCTTCGACGCACGCCGTTCTATCAGCCCTTCGTGACGGTGGCATCACTGGCCTTGGCAGCGGTTGCACTGTCGTGGACCATCGAACGGCTGGCCGAGGTCGACCTCGGCCCCGACGCACTGGTCGATGCGTTCGCGTCGACCCCGAGGGGCTACTGGCTGAGCATCGCCTTCATGATGGTGGTGCTGTTCGTCATGGCGACCCAGAGCGCGTTCTTCAGCCCGGTCAAGTACGGGCTGCTCCCCGAAAGTCTCGAGACCGAACACCTCTCGATGGCCAACGGTCTCGTGCAGATGACCACCAACCTCGCCATCCTGACCGGGTCGGTCGCGGGCGTCGTCGTTTACAGCCAGTTCAAGGACGATCTGGCGCGCGCGGGCCTCGTCTATCTCGCCGTCGCGGTCGCCGGCTCTTTCGCCGCCTTCTACGTTCCGCGCACGTCACCGGGGAATCCGCACGCCGTCTTCGAGTGGAACGTGATCACCGCAAGCCGAGCCGACTGGCGAGAGGCGCGCCGTCTTCCGGTGCTGTCACGCACGTTGCTCGGCATCGCGTACTTCGGGTTTCTCGGGTCGGTTTTTCTGACGGTGATTCCGGTCTACGGCCGCAACGTTCTCGGCATGTCCGAGGAGCAGGCCGGTCTGATGCTGATGATCCTCTCGGTCGGGATCGGCGTGGGATCGGTCATCGCGGGGAGGCTCTCGCGCGGTCACGTCGAGCTCGGGCTCGTCCCGCTCGGGAGTCTCGGTCTCGCCGTCTTTGCGATGGACCTCGCCCTGTTCGGCGCCCGCGGGCCGGAACTGGTGAGCGGGCTGCCGCTGCGCACCGCGGTGGACCTCGCACTGATGGGGATCGCGTCCGGGTTCTACATCGTCCCGCTCAACTCGTTGCTCCAGGAACGCAGCCCCGACGGCATGAAGGGCCGGATGATCGCCTTCAGCAACGTGATGAGCTTCTCCGCGGTCGTTCTCGCCTCGATCGTCACCGTCGTCCTGACCAACCTTTTGGGTCTCGGCGTCAGCCAGATCGTGCTCGCCATGGCGATCCTGACCGCGCTGGCATCGCTCTATATCGTCAACCTTCTTCCCGACTTCCTGGTCCGCCTCGTCCTTTGGGTCCTGACCAACACGTTGTACCGGATTCGGGCGGTCGGGACCTCGAACATCCCGAACGGCGGCGCGCTGTTCGTGGCCAATCACATCTCGTGGATCGACGGGTTTCTGATCGGGTCGGCGTGTTCGCGGATGATTCGCTTCCTGATGTTCCGTCCGTACTTCGAAAGCAAGGGACTCCACTGGTTCTTTCGACGCATGCACGTCATCCCCGTTGCCGCGGGCGATCCGCCCGAGCTCAGGGAAGCGTCCCTCGCCAAGGCGCGCGAGCAGATCCGGCAGGGTCACATCGTCTGCATCTTTGCCGAGGGAGCGATCACCCGCACCGGTAACCTCCTGAAGTTCAAACGCGGGTTCGAGCAGATCGCGAGGGACAGCGACGCCCCGATCGTCCCGGTGCTGCTCGACGGCGTGTGGGGAAGCCTGTTCAGCTTCGACACCGGCAAGCTGCTGTTCAAGCTCCCGAAGCAGCTGAGCTATCCCGTCACGGTCGTCTTTGGAGAACCGATGCCGCCGACGTCGGAGGCCCACGAGGTCCGCCAGAGTATCCAGGAGCTTTCCGTCGAGGCCTTTCGTCTTCGCAAGGAGCGCCAGCGTCCGATCCAGGTCGAGTTTCTTCGGACGGCGAGGCGTTTCTGGAGACGGCGGTTTCTGACCGATTCGCACGGGCACTCTCTGACCTTCGGTGACACGCTCGTCGGGGCGCTCGCGTTGAAGAACAGGATCTTCGGCGCCGACGAGGGGAAACCGGGACGAACGGGCATCATGCTGCCGCTCGGGATCCGGGCGGCGCTGATGAACCTCGCAACACTTGCCGCCGGAAAGACCGTCGTCAACCTCGACGCCGGCCAGCGTCCCGAAGTCGTCCGCCAGGAGATCGAGCAGGCGCGGCTCGACCGTCTCGTGACGACGCGAGGCGCGCTCGATCAGGCCGCGGCGGACACCGGCGACGTGGATGTGGTGTACATCGAAGACGTGGAGCCGTCGGGATCAGGATTGTGGACGAGAGTGTGGTGGCGCCTCCTTCCGATCTTCCTGGCCAGGCGGTGGCTGTTCGACGGGGAAACCCGCGACGTCGAGGCTGCGGCCGCCGTCATGTTCTCGCTCGCGCCCTATCTCGAAGGCAGGCGGCGCGGAGCCGTTCTGTCGCACCACAACATCCTGTCCAGCATGGAGTCGCTCAAGCAAGTCTTCCGCGTCTCGCGCGACGACCGGATTCTGGGAGTGCACCC
>JBFJTV010000405.1:0-2661 GCA_041625075.1 Candidatus Polarisedimenticolaceae bacterium
TAGTGTGAGGGTGCCTTTTGTGCTCGGCTGGACGGGCAACCAAAAGGAAACGGGGATGGCATGACTCTGAATCGCATCGCGCGCACCGGCTGGTGCGTGCCGATGGGCGCTCTCGCAGTACTGGTCTGTCTGTGGGTGCGCCAACTCGAAGGACAGGCACGCGATCCGTCGGTTATCACTATCGAACATGTCACGGTGATTGATCCGGCGGCTTTCGACGAGCGTGAGGCGCGCATCCCAGACCGGACGGTCTTGATCGAAGGTGATCGGATCGTTGCAGTCGGTCCGGCAAACGGCGCCCTGGTCCCCGAGGGTGCTTACCGAATCGACGGACGCGGAAAGTTCGTCCTTCCCGGTTTTTGGGACATGCACGTCCACTTCAATCGCGACGAAGAGACACTACTTCGTGTCGTGGCACCACTCATGATCGCCCACGGCATTACGAGCGTGCGTGACCTCATGGCCGACTGTTGGGAGCCGTGTCGGTCTGGCGCTCGATCGCTCTCCGAAATGCGGGATCTCCAGCGCCGGATCGAACGGGGAGAGGTCGTCGCACCGCGGCTCCAGGCTCTTTCGAGCGCGGTGCTGCACGGGCCGACGGCGGGATTTGGCTACCCGGCGCAGCATCCGGATTACTGGAGGCCGCGTAGCGAAGAGCAAGCGCGTGAGGTGGCGCGATACCTGGTGGCGCGCGGTGTGGACTTCATCAAGGCGTATCAGTCACTCCCGCCGGAAGCGTACTTCGGGCTGCTCGACGAGGCGCGCAAGCTGGACGTTCGGGTGTCGGGGCATCTGCCGTGGGGAGTCCACCCCATCGACGCAGCGCGAGCTGGTGTCCGCACCATCGAGCATGCCCGCTGGCCCGGGCTGGCGTGTAACCCCGAATACGACGCGTTTCGAGCCATGAATGCGAACGTCGCTCGTGGTGAGGGCGAGTTTGACCGTGAGCTGTTTGCCCGTTTCCGTGACGCGGTGGTGTCGCAGTTCGACGAGACTCGCTGTCTCGCGATCTTCGAAGCGCTCGTGGCACATGATGTTTACCTGGTTCCGACGCACCTTACGCGAGAGATGGACGCATTCGCGCGCGATTCCACGTACCGCAATGATCCTCGACGCCGATATGTGCCATCCTCCCGCTTGCGCGGCTGGGACCGAGACCTTCTCAACACACGCAACGGACCGCCTGAACTACTCGAGTTCTACCGCGAGTTCTTTGATTTGGGATTACGTGTCACGGGGATGGCGCACGCGGCCGGGGTGAAGGTCCTGGTGGGTACCGACGTGTTCGACACCATGGTCTTCCCCGGGTTCAGCTATCACGAAGAGCTCGAGCATTTGCGGGCGGCGGGACTCACCCCGCTGGCGATCGTGAAAGCCGCAACGTATCGCGCAGCCGAATTCCTCGGGAAGACGGCTGACTACGGAGCCATCGCACCCGGCAAGGTGGCCGATCTGATAGTGCTCGACGCCGATCCGCTCGCCGACATCGGTCACAGCCGAAGTATCGACCATGTCGTTTTCAACGGCAGGGTGTACGATCGATCTACGCTCGACGCGATGATCGACGGCGTCGAGAAGTACGTAGCCGGGCGAAGATGAGGAGGAGACCTCGCATCCGCTTCGGCGTGAGCGATGCGCCGTCCGCGCCGCGCTGCCTTCATCGCCGCCACTTGCTCGCCGTTGTACCTTTCGTCGGTGCCAGAACGGACCGGGTAGCTCAGCTGGTAGAGCAACGGACTTTTAATCCGTAGGTCCTGGGTTCGATCCCCAGCCCGGTCATCGTGGTAAATTCTCGGCGCGACCGAAAACCCGTCGCGTGCAATTCAAGGGCAGGTCTATGGTCCCCGCGCGGCGATGCACGCCCCGCGGGTTTGCTTATAAGGATCCGGGTAGGGGATCCGCGTCGCGGTGCGCTGCACCTCGAAGGAGACAGGAACAGATGTACCACAGGCTGTTGGTTCACGGATTCGGCACCCTAGTAGCGCTCACGATCTCTTCGGCATCCGTCGTTGCGCAGGAGACGGAGGAATTCGAGCCCTATGTTGGGATGAGAAATCAGTTTGTAGTGGCCTTGCCGAGTGGCTGGAGCGTGTTCGACCAGGGAGCGGTCCTCAGTGGAAAAGCGAGTGAAACGGGTCCACCGGTGGTGTTCAGCGCCACGCAGATCGATGCGCAGGCGTTGAAATCGGGTGCCAAGGAGAGCGTGGAGAAGGTGGCCCAGCAGCTGGCTTACGTGGAGGTGGGGAGGATCGCCGGGTTCATCATGGAGCGCCTCCCTGCCAAAAAGGGAATGTCCTGCGAGGGGTTCGACGCAAAATCCCACCAGAAGATCGTCGAGTTGATGGGTACCGATCCGATGTTCGGGCCCGGTCGGACGATTCGTGAGAAACCATCTGGCGAGATGATTCCCCTTGGCGGCTGCTCGGGCCTACGACTTCGGGGCAAGGGTACGGCCAGGACCGGGGCAGGCAAGACCCTCGATGTTTTCGCGGTGTCCGATGGGAAGGTTCTGTACCTCTTCAAGCTGCTCAACCTGGACGAGCACTATCCGAGAAATCTCGAGACGTTCGAGAGCATTATGGCCACCCTCGAGCTCACGGCGGCCTCTCGTCCGCGGGGTGAGCTGAGCTGGGGCGCGGGTTTCCAGGCCCGGCGAAGGGA
>JBFJTV010000406.1:0-2660 GCA_041625075.1 Candidatus Polarisedimenticolaceae bacterium
CTCAAGCAGATGTTGGGCATTGAAGGCCGCAGAGACGCCCGCTTTTTTCTCCTCGTCACGTTGCGACTTTATGAAGTCCCTACGATTACCTTCGAACTTGATCAGCCACTCTTTCCTCTCGACCTCCCGATCAATGTACCGAAGAAGATCTCGTTGACCAGATACTGCTGGAGGTCCTCCTTCCCCTTGACGCGCAGGATGTCGTGGGGATCGCGCGGGCCGTCGATGAGCGGCTCGCCGGCGCGCACGCGCTCGCCCTCCTGAATGTTGATGTGCACGCCCTTCGGAACCTCATATTCGCGGACCTCGCCCGTCTCCTCGTCCGCCACCTCGATCTTCCGCTTGCCCTTGACGACCTCTCCGTACTTGACCACGCCGTCGATCTCGGTGATCACGGCCGGCTCCTTCGGGCGGCGCGCCTCGAACAGCTCGACGACGCGCGGCAGACCTCCGGTGATGTCCTTGGTCTTGGTCGTCTCGCGGGGGATCTTCGCCAGGATGGTGCCCGGGACGACGGCGTGCCTGTCCTGAACCATCAGGTGCGCCTTCGCGGGGAGCAGGTACTCCTTGTTCGGCTTCCCGCCTTTCGCGTCCCGGATGATGATCTTGGGCTGCATCTTCTCGTCGGGCGACTCCAGGATGACGGGATGGGCGAAGCCGGTGACCTCGTCCACCTCCTCCTTCATGGTCTCGCCGTCGATGACGTCCTTGAAGTGCACCTCGCCTCCGACCTCCGTGAGGATCGGCAGCGTGTAGGGATCCCACTCCACGAGCAGGACGCCGGGATCCACGTGCTGTCCGTCGGTCACCTTCAGGGTGGCGCCGTAAGCGATCGAGTAGCGCTCCTTCTCCCGCCCCTTGGCGTCCTGGATGACGAGCGATCCCGTGCGGTTGGTGACGACCAGGTCGCCGCCCTTGCTGCGGACAGTGGACAGGTTGATGAAGTTGATCGCGCCGGAGTTCTTGGACTCCTGTCGCGATTGCTCCGAGCCGCCCGCCGCGGTGCCGCCGATGTGGAAGGTCCGCATCGTCAGCTGTGTTCCGGGCTCGCCGATCGACTGGGCGGCGATCACGCCGACTGCCTCCCCCAGCTCCACCATGCGCCCCGTGGCGAGGTTGCGCCCGTAGCAGCGGATGCAGACCCCCCTCCGCGACTCGCACGTGAGCACGGAGCGGATCTTCACCTTCTCCAGACCGGTGGCCTGAATGAGGTTCGCCAGATCCTCGGTGATCTCCTCGTTCCCCTTCACGATCAGATCGCCGGTGAGCGGGTCGTACAGGTCCTCCATGACGACGCGCCCGATGAGGCGGTCGCGGAGCGGCTCGATGACCTCGCCGCCCTCCACGATGGCCGTGACGTAGATCCCCTCCAGCGTCTGGCAGTCGTCCTCGGAGATGATCACGTCCTGCGCGACGTCGACCAGCCGCCGGGTCAGGTAGCCCGAGTCGGCCGTCTTGAGCGCCGTGTCGGCCAGGCCCTTCCGGGCTCCGTGCGTGGAGATGAAGTACTGCAGCACGTTCAGGCCCTCGCGGAAGTTCGAGGTGATCGGGGTCTCGATGATCTCGCCGGAGGGCTTGGCCATCAGGCCGCGCATGCCCGCCAGCTGGCGCATCTGCTGCTTCGAGCCGCGCGCCCCCGAGTCGGCCATCATGTAGATCGGATTGAACTCGCCGCCGCTCTTGTCGATCTCCTGCATCTCGCGGAACATCTCCTCGGAGATCTTCTCGGTGACGTCGGACCAGATGGCGATGACCTTGTTGTAGCGCTCGCCGGGCGTGATCGCGCCCTCCTGGTACTCCTTCTCGACCGCGATCTGCGCCTTGCGGGCGTCCTCGACGAACTTCTCCTTGTGCGCCGGGATCACCATGTCGTCGATCCCGATGCTGATTCCGGCCTTCATTGCGTAGTAGAAGCCGAGCGTCTTCAGCTCGTCCACCATGCTCACGGTATTCACGTTGCCGAAATGCAGATAACAGAACTGGACGAGCTGCCCCAGCCCTTTCTTCTTCAGGAGCCCATTGACGAACGGCATCCCCGCGGGCAGGTGGTCGTTGAACAGGATGCGTCCCACCGTCGTGTCGATCAGCTGCCGCTCGACGGTCTGGATCTCCGTGTGCAGGATGTCCTGCTCGTCGTACACCGTCGTGAGATCGATCAGCTCGCCCGAATAGCGCACACGGACGCGGGCGAGCAGGTCGACCTCGCCCAGGTCCAGGGCCACGAGCGCCTCGTCGAACGAGCCGAAGATGCGCCCCTCGCCCTTCGCACCCACCTTGGCCTTCGTGAGGTAATAGACCCCCAGGACGATGTCCTGGGTGGGCACCACGACGGGGTGGCCGTTCGCGGGCGAGAGCAGATTCTGGGTGCTGAGCATCAGCACCTGCGCCTCGATCTGGGCCTTCGGGGACAGCGGGATGTGCACCGCCATCTGGTCGCCGACGAAATCGGCGTTGACGGCGGTGCACACGAGCGGATGGATCTTGATCGCCTTCCCTTCGACCAGCACGGGCTCGAACGCCTGGATCCCGAGGCGGTGCAGCGTCGGCGCGCGGTTCAGGAGGACGGGATGCTCCTGGATCACCTCCTCCAGGAAGTCCCACACCTTTGCCTTCTGCAGCTCCACCATCTCCTTCGCTGCCTTGATGGTGGAGACCAGGCC
>JBFJTV010000407.1:0-2655 GCA_041625075.1 Candidatus Polarisedimenticolaceae bacterium
GAGCTCGGCAAGTACGAGATGTAGCGCGGGTCTCGCTCCGTTCGCTTTCTTTCGCCTTAAATTCGCCAGTGGCTCCGTACGCCGGCCGATCGCCGCGCGCTTGACACCCCGGGAGGGCGTGGCTACACTCTGGTCGGCTTACGCCCGCACTACAACATGCGGGGGACGGACCCACATGGAAACCCAACATAAAGCGGTCGTGCTTCGAACGGGAGGCACGGCACGGATCTATCGTCCGTTTTCCGGCGCGCCAGCACGCGCGGCGTATGGGGGCAGAACGCGATGTCGGCAATGACGATCGTCGTCGCCAACCAGAAAGGTGGCGTCGGCAAGACGACAACGGCAATCAACCTGGCTGCGGCGCTCGCCCAGAAGAAGCTCAAGACCCTGCTGATCGATCTCGACCCCCAGGGTAATGCGACGCTGTCGTTCACCGAGCCCGGAACCATGGATCTCTCGGTCTATGACGTCCTGGTTCGGCCCGAGATGGCGGCCGACGAGGCGGTCCGGCCCTCGACCCACGACTACCTCGACATCCTCGGCTCCAGGATCAGCCTCGCGAAGGCCGAGGCCAAGCTGGTGGGGGAGTTCGACAGCCATTTCCGACTCAAGGACAAGATCGAGCCGCTCACCCAGACCTACGACTACATCGTGATGGACACCCCGCCGACGCTGGGGATCCTGACGGTCAATGCGCTGGTGGCGGCGACCCACTTGCTCGTCCCGATCCAGTCGTCGTACTTTGCTCTCGAGGGAACCGACGACCTCCTCGAAACCTTCGAGAAGATCAAGGCCCGGCCCAACCCACGACTGGAGTTTCTCGGGGTGCTGATCACGATTCACGACAAAAGGACAATCCTGGCCCGGGACATCAAGAGACAGATCGGCGAGGTCTTTGGCGAGAAGGTCTTCAAGACGACGATCACCAAGAGCGTGCGTCTCGAGGAGAGCCCTGCATACAAGCAGAGCATTTTCACGTTCGCCCCCAATTCGTCGGGCGCACTCGAGTATTACAGCCTGTCCGAGGAGGTGATCGGCCGTGTCTAGAACCCGCGGACTCCCGCCCGAAAAGAAGATGCGCCACGACAGCCACTTCGTCGAGGAGATCACGTCGCAGCGGCCCGACGCCGTGGGCCGGATGATCTCGATCGAACAAATCGAGCCGAACCCGCATCAACCGCGCCGGCACATCGGGGATCTCTCCGACATGGTTGCTTCCATCAAGGAGAAGGGGATCCTCGAACCGATCCTCGTGCGTAACAACGAGGGCCGGTTCCAGATCATCGCGGGGGAGCGCCGCTACCAGGCCGCCAAGAAGGCCGGGCTCCAGCACATCCCGTGCATCGAGGTGGACGTCGACAATCGTGGCATGCTCGAGATCTCGCTGATCGAGAACCTGCAGCGCAAGGACCTCAACCCGTTCGAGGAGTCGGCGGCGATCCAGAGACTCAGCGATCAGTTCCGATACACGCACGAAGAGATCGCTCGCAAGCTCGGCAAGTCACGCACCGTGATCACCGAAGCGCTCAGCCTCAACCGCATGCCCGAGGAGATTCAGGAAAGATGTCGGCGTGCCGACATCGTGAGCAAGTCGATGCTTCTTCAGATCGTTCGCCAGGAGAAGACGTCGGCGATGCACAAGCTGATCGACAAGATCACCGGCGACGGCATGACGCGGGACGAAGCACGAGTGTACAACCGCGAGGGGACTCGCAAGCCTCGACGCAATCGCGCGTTCACCTTCCGGTATCGGCCCGACGACGAGCCGTTCCACTTCAGCATGACGTTCAACAAGCCCGAGGTCGATCGAGACGAGCTGATCGAGGCTCTCCAGCGCGTCCTTCGAAAGTTGCGCGAAGTGCCTGACGCCGAGCTCGAACAAGCGATGGCCGCCGGCCGACCGAAGTCCTCGACGACCGCCAAGCGGGACGGCAACGGCAGATCTCGCCGACTCGGCCGCGAAGACTGGTCGCGCGCCTGATTCCCGACCCACAACCCATGCATGGGGTCAGACCCTGGATCATGATCCGGAACGGAAGGGCCGGATGCGGGCTCCGCGAAAGCGATTGACGATGGATTGCGTCACGCAGTCACCTCGGGCTCCGGGGGGCGAGGAGCGGCTCATCATTCATTGCCAGACCCCGGAGGGGAGCTCGGCAGGCGTGCCTGTTGTGGTTGGCGCGATCGCTAGGTTTACATAATATACCTTATCGGACCCTGGGGTCATGGTGCGAAAGATCGGCTTCACGGTGATATTTGACACTCCCCGGTTCCGTTCCTACACTCGCCCGCGATGTTTGGCCTGAACCGCGTCACGCGCTACGTCTGGTCCGAGCTGCTCGCCATGAGCCTTTGGGGCGTCCTGTTCTGGACGTTCCTGTTCCTGATGAACGCGCTGTTCTTCGTGGCCGAAAAGGCCATCACGATGGGGCTCGGCTGGGGCCTCACGCTGCGTTTGTTCGTCTACGAGATCCCGGAGCTTTTGGTGGCCACGATCCCGATCGGGGTGCTGTTCGGGACCATGATGGCGGTCGGGCGGCTGTCGGCCGATCAGGAATGGGTCGCGCTCCAGAGCGTGGGCGTCGGGGTCGCCGGCTTTCTCCGACCCGTACTGCTCAATGGCCTGGCCGCCTTTCTGGTGACCTGGGCCGTCTA
>JBFJTV010000408.1:0-2573 GCA_041625075.1 Candidatus Polarisedimenticolaceae bacterium
CCGGCGGGTCCACCGAGCGCAGCACGAACGGGCTCTTGATGCGCAGGTGCTCGAGCGTTCGGTTCAGGACGCGAGACTCGAGACACTCGAGATAGACGAGGATGTCCGGGAGCTCGGGCATGCCCCAATGTTAGGGCTATTCGTTAACCGCCGCCGCCTGGATCTCCTGGGCATCCATCTCGGTCATGCCCTTGACTACGATCCGATGGCTCAACCACACGACCTCGCCGGTGCCGGCGAGCCGGATCTCGTAGGCGGCAGCCGCCTCGCCGGTGTGGAAGCGATGGTTCGGGTCGTAGCTGAGGATCTCGCCGTAGGGTGTCTGCTCGTGTTCCCACCGCACGACGTCACCCGGCTCGTATTGCGTGATCATGAGCTCGATCGACGAGAAGTTGAGGATCGCGAAGGTGAGCACCGTGACCAACAAAAGCGCCCCGATAAACGGAGTCCAGGCCCCGGGGTCGATCTTGATGCTCTTCTTCGGCTCGGGGCCGGTGTAGTGCCGCCGCACGATCGCGTAGGCGTGCTGCAGTTCCCGCATTTCATTGGCCTGCTCCTCGGTCTGGACTTCGGAAAACTGCTGGAGAAGACCGAAGTAAGCCGTGTTGATCTCGTCGATCGTCGCGTCGGGCTTGGCGCCCAGCTTCTCTAAATAGTGATCGATGCGATCCGACATGTTTGCGCCCCTCAGTGGATCCGCGTGGGCGGACTGCTCCGCTGTCTACCACTTCGACTGGATGAACGTCCCCGACTCGACCACGATGTCGGTGTAGAAATCGACGTAGTTGCCCGTGATCGATCCGTCGGGCGTGCCGTCCTTGCCGTAGGAGTACACACGGAAGGTGTTCTCGCCGTTGATCACGACGTCCTCGTAGTAGATATCGTGACCCCAGCCGTCCCTCTCAGCGATCGTGCCGGCCATCTGGTTCCCGGTCGCGGCGACGACGTTGGCGACGGGCTGAAGACCGCCGCCCGGAAGACCCCCGTGGTCGCCTTCGTACTTCAGGATGGCCGTCGTGATTCCGCGCATGTCGCTGACCGTTCGTCCCGCGCGCGAGACGTCGAAGGCGTAGAACGCCGTATTGAGGGCGATCGCCGCAAGAATCGCCACGACCGCCAACACGACGAGCACTTCGAGAATCGTAAAGCCGGCCTGCTCGTTCCTTCGAGACGCTAGAACATGGTTTCCCATTGTTCAATCTCCTTCACAGCAGGACACGCGTCCAACCAATGAGGTGCAAGACACGTTCCCAATCGGCACGGTATCCGATCGACGCCCGTGCCAATCCGGCGTGGTGTCGTGACTAAGTCGTTGCCGTGTGGTCCCTTGGCTCGACCGAGGGAGTGCGGTCCGCCGTGTCACCGCGGCCGCGAAGAACCTGGATCGCGTCATCGGTGACCCGCCTCGTTACCGAATCGTAACCGGATTCGGGTCGGTGCCTGACGGGTGAGGCCGAGACTCCGCCAAAAAGTGTCAACAAACGCGGAATGAAAGACAAAAGGAAAGAGACGACTACGCCGCCGGAAAGTACACCGTGAAGGTCGCGCCCCCGCCCGCCGTGTCGCTGCACGCGACAGAGCCGCGGTGCGCATCGACGAGCGCGCGGACGAGAACGAGGCCCAGACCGAGCCCCGCGTACTCGTGATGATCGCCCGCGGTGTCAAAAGCTTGGAACAACCGCCGTCGCATGCGTGCGGGGACCCCCGGCCCGTGGTCGACCACGGACAGGGCGACGCCTCCGTTCCGCGCGGCCAGCCGGACGTCGATGGTGCGATCGTCGGCCCCTCTCGAGAACTTCTCGGCGTTGTCCACGAGGTTCTGCAAGATGTGGTGGACCGCATCCGGGTCGAAGGCCACTGCGGGGAGGTCGTCGTCGGCGGAGACGCGGACCCGCGCCCCCGAGGCCTCCGCCGACGGCCGGATGCGCTCGACCGACTCCTCGACCGCGGGCCGCAGATCGCCTTGCTCGGTCCGAATCGGAAGATGGCCCCGTTCGAGACGCGAGTATCCCAGGACGTTGCCGACCACGCGCCCGAGCTGCTCGGTCTCATGGGCAACCTTGCGTGCGTACTCCCGCGCTTTCTCGGGCCTCCCGAGATCGTCGGCGAGCATCTCGCTGTACAGCCGGATTCCCGCAAGAGGGCTTCGCAGCTCATGCGCCGCCGTCGCGGCGAACCGCGCACGCGCGACCGACAATCGCTCGCTCTGCCACACGACGCCCACGATCGCCACACCCGCGACCAACGCGGCAAGGGTCCCGAGCAGGAAGAGCCGGACGAACCGTTTTCGCAGAAGTCCCGCCTCGACTCCTGCGGCCGCCAGCGCCTCGCTGGCGTCGACGCTGACGCGCCACTCGACGCCGCTCAGCGGCAGGGCAGCTTCTCCCGGCGCCCGCGGCGCACCGGCAAGAACCTGAACCGGGAAGCTCTCTCGTTCGACGTAGTCTGCCAGGGCGCCGTTCGAGACGATGAACCCCTGGGTCAGCATGCGGTGGTCGGTCGTGACCTCCCGGAGAGCAGCGAGAGAGGGCTCCGCGCCGATCTCGGTCGTGCGCCATCGGAGCGGGCCCAGC
>JBFJTV010000409.1:0-2570 GCA_041625075.1 Candidatus Polarisedimenticolaceae bacterium
GCGCGTCAACCGACGCCTACGGCGGGCAGTCGTCCACGAACTGAACTGCCCGGCAGCTGTTCACCGCCGCGGGTGCCGGCCGTTCCACCCCGAGCCCGATACCGTGAGAGCCCTCCTCGGTCGCGTTGAGCGGCACGACGAGGTAGTACCGGTTGTCCGTATCGGGCTGGATCTCTTCCTGCAAGTCGCCCCAGTCGTCGGAGCAGTCGACCGCGACGTGGCTGTACCAGTTGCCGACCTCGCCCTCGTAGATCCCGTAGTCGGTTGCTCCCAGCGTGCAGCTCGAGTCCCATTTGAGGTGGAGGTCGCCCGGTGTCGAAACCGACTTGCCGACCCGCAGACCGGTTGTGCGTCCCGGCGACGCACCGATCCCGAGCGAACCGCTCGGGTTGACGTTCTGACCGTAGAGATCGACGTCGATCCCGCGGTCGTCCTCCCAGACGACCTTTCCGACGCCGTTGCGGTCGATGGTCACGGGGTACCGGCTCTTGCCGCTGGCCGCGGAGGAGAGCACGACGGGGGAGGTCACCCACACGGGGTCCCCGTCGGTGTCGACCCGTATCGCGATGAGGCGGTCGCTGGCGATCGGGACATCGATCAGAAAGACGATTGCGCCGTCGTCGAGGCCCACGGCTCTGGGGGCCGACTTGGTGACCGCGTCGACCGGGAGCAGCTGCTTCCCGCCGTCGGTCCACTGCCTCGCACCCGCCGCGGAGAGCTTCTGACCGAAGATGCCCCGCAGCGCCTGATTGGCCGAGCGCTCGTTCCAGAAGACGAAGATCTCTCCGGTGTCGCGGTCGTGGACGAGCGCGGGATCGATGTGGTGCATGTTCGCGGTGGTCGAGACCGCGACGCCGCCCGTGGGGAAAAGCTCGTTGCCGTCGGAGTCGAGGTGTTGCACGAAGGCGTTGAAGAAGACCCCGTCGCTGCGATGCCACCACAAGAGCGCGCCGCCGTTCCCGTCATCGACGATCTTGGGCGCGTAACCGATCGGCACGGAGAACGCGTCGTAGACCTCGACGTGCGCGCTCCAGACCGGCGCGCCCGTCGACGAGAACTTCTGGGCGCGCACGTGACGGGGACTCGCGAACGTGGCGATGCTGCGGAGCCACGAAACGATCACGCTGCCATCGCCGGCGGGAGCGATCTCGGGGAAGCCCGGACTTTCCCCGGCCGCGGCAACGATCGAGATCCCGCCGGCGACAAAGCGCGGCGCCCCGTCCGGCGAGAGCCGCTGCATCATGATATCGCCGTCGCCCGTCGAGGGATCGCGGCCCCACACGAACACGAAGTCGCCGTCCGAGGCCTCGGCGACACGCGGCCTCGGCTCGAAGTCGGGGTTCGATGACAGGGTGACTCCGTCGGGCCCCCACGCGAGCTGGCCGTCCACGCCGACCTTGTAGGCCTGGATGTCGAGATCGCTGCCGTCGCGCTCGTCGGAGAAGACCAGGATCGCGTTGTCGTTCGAGTCGACGATCATGTCCCAGCCGAAGAGCGCCGAGTTCTGGGGATGGCTGCTCACGAGCACGCCGTTATGCGCCCACATCTCGACGCCCGCGGCGTTGAGCCGCTGGAGGTAAACGTCGAAGTTCCCGGAGGCCGGATCGAACCAGGCAATGTAGGTGCCGCCGTCGGACGAGCTCTCGATCAGCGGTATCGTCTGACCGCCCGCACGGTTCGCGATCACGAGGTTGACGGCAGGATCAGCGGGCCACTGGGCCAGGACCGCCGGAGCCAGAAGCCACGGCCCCAGCAGCAGGGCCACCGTTCGCCACGTCCGAATCATGATCTCCCCTGCGGGGAAGCTACCCCGAATCGTTCTTGCAGACCATCTCTATAGCACTCCGGGCGCCCGGTACCCGACAAATCGGGTCGGCACACTCCGGAACGGCGTGTTCGCCGGCCCTCGCAAAGCGCTATGATCGAGGAAAGACGAGGAGACGACCATGCCAGTCAAAGAGCTTCGGGAATTCCTCGACGGCCAGAAGGTCAAGTACGTGGCGATAAGCCACTCCGCGGCGTTTACGGCTCAGGAGATCGCGGCCAGGGCGCACATCCCCGGGAAGGAGCTGGCGAAGACCGTGATGGTCTCCATCGACGGCGAGATGGCGATGGCGGTCCTCCCTGCTTCTTACAAGGTGGACTTTGCCCTGCTGAGAGAGATCACGGGTGCGAGCCGGGTAGACCTGTGCGGCGAGGCGGACTTCAAGGACAGGTTCCCCGGGTGCGACCTCGGAGCGATGCCGCCTTTCGGCAACCTCTACGACATGCGGGTGTATGTCGACGAGAGCCTGACCGAGGACGACGAGATCGCGTTCAACGCCGGCTCGCATACCGAGCTCGTCCGGCTGGCCTACGAGGACTTCGAGCGGCTCGTGGACCCTTTGGTCGTGAGCTTCGGCGCGAAGACCCTGGTCGGTTGAGTCTCGCCTGTTCAGTCCTCGATGCCGAACGCCACCTTGACCGTCGTCTTGTAGCTCGCGATCTTGCCGTTCTTGACCATGGCCGTCATGTGCATCACCTGGACGCCCGTGATGTTGTTCACGGTCTTGGACGCGGTTCTCACCGCC
>JBFJTV010000410.1:0-2568 GCA_041625075.1 Candidatus Polarisedimenticolaceae bacterium
CCGCAGCACACCGCCAAGCTTGGAGCCTATCTCAGACGTCTTCGGGAGGGGTACGGCTACACCCTCCGAAAGGTCGAGGAACGAGCGCTCGCCTTCGGCGAGACCATCGACAACTCGCAGCTCAGCCGATTCGAGAAGGGCAAGGCGGTCCCGTCGTTCGAAAAGCTCCGCGCGCTCGCGCGTGTCTTCAACGTCTCCGTCCAGAATTTCTCCGACATCCTCGATCTCGAGCAATACGAAGTCCACAAACCGGACTCCGACGACTTCGAAGCGCTTCTGAATCTGGGCGCTTCGCTCGTGGCCCGCGGCGAGCACGGCCGTGCGTTCGTGACGTTCGAGCGCGCGCTCGAGGTCGCCGAGGACTCCGGCGTTCCCGCCAAGGGAACTTTCGACAAGGTCATCGAGGCGCGGTGGCGGATGGCGACGGCTCTCCGGGTGCTCGGAAAGCTCGCTCTCGCCGAGAACGAGCTGCGCGAGATCCTCAAACACCAGCGGCATCTCGGGCCCTCGAGTCGAGCGCGAACGTTGCTCCAGTTGAGCTACGTCTACAGCGAGGTGGGTGATCGTTACCTCGCCTCGGTCCTCGCCGGCGAGTGTTTGCAGCTTGCGATCGAGCAGGACGACCTCAAGAGTCAGGCGAGCGTGCTCAACGCGCAGGCGAACATCCGGTTTCACGAGGAAGACTTCGAAGGCGCGCATGAGAGCTACGAGAAGGCCCTCGCGATTCTGGAAACGCTCGGCGGGCATGAGGAGATGCGCACGACGTTGCTCATTAACCTCGGTGGATGCGTCGTGGCCCTGGGCAAGTTCGATGACGGCATCGCGCTCGTCGAGGAGGCCCATCGCCGCGCCGTGGACCAGGGGTTCCGCCGCGCCGCGGCACTCGCGCTGACGCGAATCTCCGAGGCGTACCAGCAACACGGCGAGTTCGAAAAGGCACGCCAGGGGTTCGCGCAATCGGACGCGTTGGCCGGCCGACCGGACGAGAGCTACCACGACATCCTGTTCCTGAACACTTACCGGTGCTGGGAGATGGCCCGTCAGGAAGGAAATGCGACAAGAGAGAAGATTGCGTTCGGTAGATTACGTCATTTGCGCTCGCTCGTGGAGCGTCGGTTTCTCGAGGTCGACGAGTTCGACCGTTACATCGAGAGGACAAGGAGGAAGCATGGATAGACAAATTAGGAAATGGTTTGTCGCAACCGTGTTTCTTGCGGTTCTTGGCGGCGTGGTGCCCGTCCAGGCCGAGGTCTCCTCACAGGTGGACGGCGAGGGAAACTACGTCCGGATGGTGGTCCTCCCCAACGTACTGCACCTGCAGCCGGGGATCTGGTCCGTGCAGAAGCCCCGTCCCGACTTCGTGCCGCTCAATGAACACGGGGATCGAAACGGGGATCAGTGGCCCGTGATCCTGGAGAACCCCCAAAACGGCAACTGGCCTTGGGTGATCTGGCCCCGATTCAACGGGCTCGACTACGACCTGGCGTTTTCCAGATGGATGCACGGGGGGTGGACCGACATCCGGTGGGTCGAGGAAAGCCCGGCCACCGTCGGTGACGATTTCGACCCGGATGGAACCCTCGACGTCTACGGTCGTCCCTACGTGGTGTGGTGGCGCGATGAGAACGGCAAGGGGCAGGTCTACCTCAGCGTCTACCTCGCCACCCGCTGGATGACGGCCTACCCGGTCTCCGACGAGTACGAGGACGCGCGTTACCCGGTGGTCTACGCGGGAGTGGACGGTAACATCCACGTCCAATACGACACACCCAACGGCCCGGTTTCTCGGACGGTGTGGTTCTCGCGTCCGGGGACGATTACCGACGAGCTCAACCCGTTCGATACAATGAAGATGGACTACGACGCGACGCAGGACTACGGTATGACCGACTGATCCGGCGCGCACGACCATTTCGAGCGACAAACCCCTCTTCTCCGGGAGAGGGGTTTTGTTTGCCCGCGGCCCCGCGACCGTGATACCTTTCGCGGCCCTGAGGCCGGTTCATGCGTCTCAACCTCCCGAATTCCCTGACCCTCCTACGCATCGTCATGGTGCCCATTCTGGTCGTCGTGCTGCTGACGCCGCCGTGGGCCACGGCGTGGATGAAGGAGACCGTCCACGATGTCGCCTACCTGGGTTGGGTGTCGCCGCTGATCGACTGGCTGTCGGACTGGCGCGAGTTCGTCGCGGTGGCGATCTTCCTGATCGCGGCATCCACCGACGCGCTCGACGGCTATCTCGCACGCCGTCGCGGGCAGGTGACCACGCTCGGCCAGCTTCTCGATCCCATCGCCGACAAGCTCCTCGTCGTCTCGGCGTTCATCTCGCTCGTCGAGCTCAAGTTCGCTCCGGCGTGGATGGTGGTCGTGATCGTCGGGCGGGAGTTCCTGGTCAGCGGGATGCGGAGCATCGCCGCCTCCCGCGGCCTGGTCATTCCGGCGTCGCGGTGGGGTAAGTACAAGACCGCGAGCCAGGTGGTCGCGATCACGCTGCTGATCCTGACGAAGTCGCTCGACCGCTGGGCCTTTCTCGGTGTCTCGGCGTTGTGGCTGGTGCTCCTGCTGGCG
>JBFJTV010000411.1:0-2549 GCA_041625075.1 Candidatus Polarisedimenticolaceae bacterium
CCCCTCGGCACCCACGGTCGTGCTGACCACCGCCTTTCCCATGGCCATGGCGTCGAGGATCTTCAACCGCGTCCCGCCGCCGACACGGAGCGGAACCACGTAGACCGAGGCCCGAGCCATGTACTCGCGGATGTCGTCGACGAAGCCGAGCACGTTGACGGCAGGGTCGTTCGCGCCGAACCTTTCGAGGACCGGACCCGGCGAACGACCGATGATGTTCAGCTGCACGCCGGAAACGCGTTCCTTGACGAGCGGGAGGATCTCCTCGCAGAAGTACTCCATCGCGTCCCGGTTCGGATACCACGTCATCGCGCCGGCGTAAATCAGCTCCTTCTCTCGTGGGACGTCGAGCGGCTTGAAGAACTCGGTGTCGGTGCCGTTGGGAACGACCTCGATCCGCGCGCGTGGCGAGAGCTCCTCCAGTCCCTCGGCGTCGATGTCCGAGACCGCGATGTTGACG
Organism: Candidatus Polarisedimenticolaceae bacterium; assembly: GCA_041625075.1. Taxonomy (GTDB): domain Bacteria; phylum Acidobacteriota; class Polarisedimenticolia; order Polarisedimenticolales; family Polarisedimenticolaceae; genus JBFJTV01. The sequence goes on from JBFJTV010000411.1 coordinate 461, forward strand.
TCGAAATCCGTCAGTCGTTTTTCCTCGTAGCTCTGGAGCTTCCGCGCCTGCCACCACAGGTACAGACGGGCGAGAGGGTTCTTCTCGTTGGAGCTTCTGCGGAAGAGCAGGGACGACTCGACGTTGTGATGCACCACGATCTTCGGGGTGTCGGTGGCGAGCATCGCGTAGGGTGCGAGGGCGAGCGTCTCGATGTGCACGACATCGAACTTCTCTGCCTTGAGAGATTCGCGAACGGCCTCGAGCATGGAGTCCGAACGGAAGCGCCACACCGAGAACGGAGCGCTTGACGCGAGGTTGAACAGCAGCAAGCGCCCGAACCGAAACGGGTGGCCGTCGCTCGGAATCTCGAAGACGCGCAGCGATTTGCAGTACTTGCGGACGGCGTCCGCGCACTCGTCGAGCGTGTGGGAGGTTCCGAGCAACGCCTTCTGGTAGAAGGTGACGAGGTGCACCTCGTGCTCCGAGGAGACGCTGCGGAGCAGATTGAAGATGCGCTGAAGCGCCCCCGTGTTCGGGGGGTACGGCAGCATCTGGGAGACCATCAGGACCTTCATGACAGGCTTCGTCAACGCTCCTCGCGGTGATTAGATACGGAAAGCGTCATGTTTCGGCAACTATTTTCTGAAGTAATCAATATGCGCCATTGAGATCGAATATAGTCAAAATCGTCGGTCGGGAGAGCCGGCCCCCCGGTTCGCCGGGGTGCGGACAGGCTCACAAGCTGCTTATTTTCAAGTACTTAATGTCTTCCGAGATTGGACGACCCCGAGCCCGTCGGCCACGGCGTCGCCATTCAAACCGGTCTCGGCCTCCTTCGGACCGTACATTCTAGCCGACCCTGTCACCCACCGGCGGTTTGAAACCTCTCGCGGGCCGGTATCTAATCGTTAGGGTCGGGTTCACGGACCGGTGGGGGTCGACGGAACAACAAACCCGGGGGCAGGGTAGACACGATGCAGCTTTACAACGCACGCGGGGTCCGGCTCGCGATCGGGGTCCTGTTCGGTCTGGTCGGCACCGTCGTCATCGCGTGCGCCGCCGACCACGCAACGCCCGGGGTCGCGAACTCGGGGGGCTTCGACTACGTCCTGTGCTACGCGGACGATGTCGCTTGCGAGACCTATTCTCTACCCGAGCTCCCGAGGCCGGCAAAGGGGAAGCCACTTGCCGACCCCAACTGCAACACCGAGATCGTTCGGGTGACCGACCGGAAGGTGGACGGAGCCGCCTGCAACGTCTTCGTCAACTCGTACTCGACCGTGAAGATCGAGAACGCGGACGATACCCGGCTGCTGGTCTCCTGTGGCGCGCACAACTATTTCCTCTATGACGCGCAGACGCTCGAATACATCAAGGGTCTGAAGATCGACGGCCGCCGCCGCAACCCCGAGCCCTACTGGGACCCCGAGGACCCCAACATCTTCTACTGGCGCCAGGGGATGCGTTTTCTGAAATACGACATCCGCACGGACGAGAGCACGGTGATCCGGGACTTCTCCAAGGACTTCAAAAGGGGGAGGGACATCTACAACGCCACCAAGGGCGAGCCCTCCCGGGACGGGCGGTACTGGGCGTTCGTCGTGTTCGAGTCGTGCTGTCCGGTCAAGGTCGTGGACTGGTTCGTCTACGACATGAACGAGGACACGGTCCGCAGCTGGAACGACAGCCCGGCGGGGAAGGACACGCCCGCGTACAACGTCAAGTGGATCGGGATGTCACCGTCGGGGAAGTGGGTCATCACGAAGAACGCTGGCGGCGCACACCATATCGCTCCCAGCGATTTCAGCGAGTCGCGACGGTTTCTGGCGCCCGACAGCCACTCGGATCTGGCGATCGACAGCCAGGGCAACGAGGTTCTGGTTGCGCGCGCCGATCTCGGTAAGGGGAACGGGCAGTCGGTGTCGATGTACAACCTCGAGACCGGCGCGCTCACGCCCCTGCTGCAGGTCCCCCGTGGCGCGCGCGGTTTTCACATGTCGGGGAACAACTACGACCGACCCGGCTGGGCGTTGATCTCGACCTACGAGCCCGTCCAGAACACGTGGACCGCGTTCAGCCTGTTCATGCTCGAGCTCGACCCCGACAA
>JBFJTV010000412.1:0-2540 GCA_041625075.1 Candidatus Polarisedimenticolaceae bacterium
ACCGGATCGATCACCACCTCGAGGTCGGGACAGGTCAAGTACCGCACGATTGCGAACGATGGTTCGAAGTCGCCGGAGTTCACGCTCGAGTTCGGCCGAGCGGGCACGAAGGAGATCTCGAAGTGGGGCGAGACATTCGGCAAGCCCGATCCTGGCGGATCGCTTAGCGCCGGCGGTGCAGCGGCTGACGGTCCCGACTACAAGGGTTGGCGCCGACTGGAAATTGTGGAGCCGCGGGGGTACGCGCCATCGACCCCGGCCGAGTTCTCGATCACCTGCCAGGAGCCACCCCAACTGAAGGGGGTGACGGTCAAGCCGTCTCGACAGCCCTCCCGGATCAAGGACGACTGACCACTGCCGGTTGCGGCGGCGCAATCAATCGAGAACCTTCGCCTCGATCTCGACAAAGCCCGAGGACTCGCGGATCCCCTCGACTCGCGTGACCTCCATGGGCTTACCGGGCGTGAGGATGGCGTTCACCGAGAGTTGACGCGTCTCGACGTACGGAGGTTGTGCGGGGTCCTCTGACTTCTTTACGAAGCTGTCCTCGAGGCTCGCGACCAGCTTGATCCGCCCGTCCGCGAGCACCCAGGCGTGGGCCTCCGTGGTGAAACCGATGTTCTGATAGACGTAGGTGACCCTGCCCATATCGTGATCGTCGGCATCCCTGTCCTCGGCGGTCGCCGGGAAGGGCACGCGGGCGCCGCTCAGCAGCCTCGAGCTGGGCCCGCCGCTCACGACGACGAGGTCGTACGACTTGACGTCCGTCGGCTTGCCCCCTTCGAGGCGTCCGAGACGGACGGTGAGCAGCACGTTGGTCTGGCGGCCGGCGCTCGTCTCGGTCGATTCGTCTTGGGCGAGGGCAGGACCGGAGACGAAGATCGTGGCGGTTAGCAGAACGGTCGCCATGAAGGCGTTCGTCATCCGCGGCATGGTTTTTCTCCTCAAGGGCCACGGATGATACCTCTCACGGACGCTCCGGTCCACGCCGCCCGAGAAGTCACCCCGTTTCGAGCAGTCGCGCCGCGCACGTCTCCTCGGATCTCGTCGCTGCAACGCCGGCGGTCTGATAATCTGTAGTCTAGGAGGTCGATTGAGCAGGCGTCTGTTGTCACTCCTCGTGGGGCTTCTCCTTGCGGGCACCGTCCTGGCCACCTCGGAGCTCGTTTTGAGGGACGGCCGCGTGATCAGCGGTGTCGACGTGCGGCGTGAGGGCGACGAGTTTCACGTCGAGATGGAAGGCGGCAACACCGTCGTGATTCCCGCGGCCCTGGTCGCGGAAACGCGGCTGATCGAGACCGAGCCGCCTCCGACCTACAACCCCGAGACGGGTTTGACCACGCGGGACGACGCCGACAACCAGGCCTATGGTCAGCCGACACCGCCGGAGGCACCCGCCGTCAAGGTCGCGGAGCCACAGGAGCTCGCAGGCGGCCCTCCCACGAGTCCTCCGACGACGTCCGAGCAGCTCAAGGTCTTCGGTCGGCCGGGGAGCCAGTTCCAGCGGGGTACGATCGACCCCAAATGGGCTCCGGAAAGCGACTGGGACATGGACCCGGAAACGACGAACAACTTCGCGCCCACCGAGTGGGCCCAAGCTCCGGTGGATCCGAACTGGGTCCCCGAGAGCGACTGGGACATGGACCCGACGGAAAAGAACGCGTTCGCACCGTCGCAGTGGGCCCAGAGCACGATCGACAACCAGTGGGTTCCCAACGACGGGTTCGCGCGCTAACCGGAACTCGGGTTCGGCCAGGGACGTAGGGAGCCCGCGGGGCGGACCGACGATTCCACCCCGCGGGCCGGGAAGCTACTGCGACGCTTCGCCTTTCACGCAACCCGTCGCGCAGGCACGATCCGCATAGCACTCCAGGCGGTGCCGAGAATCATCAGGGCCACCAAGACCAGCCCTCGACGCGTCACGGCAGACCCACACGTCTGGCGAGATTCACGAACCGCGGGTTCGTGCGTAACGCGTCGTACTTGGGGTGCGGCAGCAGGATCATCTCCCAAGCGTGCTCTTCGTAGGCCTGCTCGAGTTTGTCGAGCGCGGCTTCATGGTTGCCGAGCGCGAGGTGCACCTCGGCGAGCTCGAACGCCGAGACATACTCGTGATCCGCGCGCGCCTCGAGCTGTTTCACGATCTCGAACGCCTCGTCGCGCCGATTCGCGGCGGCGTAGACTTCTGCGAGATCCGCCATCTCGACCACCCCACCGCTCGCTTCAGCCGCTCTCCTGGCGCTTTCGATCGCATCTTCGTGTCGTCCCAACCCGGTGTACGCGCACTGAAGAACGCTCAGAGCGAGCGGAAAGTCGGGGTCCATCTCGAGTATCTTCTCGGCCTCCCGCATCGCCTCATCGAAACGGTCGGCAAAGCAGTAGGTCAAGCCGGCAATCGTGTGAATGATGATCGACAGCGGATCGAGCTCCTGAGCCTTCTGGATCTCGACGATCGCCTCGTCGTAACGCCCGGAATAGACCAGGTACAGGGCGTACCAATGGTGCGCCCGCGCGTGATTGGGGTTGAGCTCGATCGCGCG
>JBFJTV010000413.1:0-2506 GCA_041625075.1 Candidatus Polarisedimenticolaceae bacterium
CTGTACGAATGAACGAACTCACCTCGTTGCAGAGAGAAGCCGGGGGCCGTGCACCGAATCCGATCGACCTCACCCGCCCGGACCACCTCGATTGGGTGCGGACCACCGCGGAGTCACTCGAGGCGACGGACCCGGATGTCGCCAGTCTTCGAGAGCGGATCTCCGGTTCGCATGCGACCGCGCTGCCGGTCGCAACCCGTCTGTCGCTCAAGCTCGCCCTCAGCAGGCAATGCCTTCGGGACCTGAAAGAGCCCGTACACCTGTCAGTCGTGTTTGCCGTCTACAAAGAGAACATCCGAATCCTCACCCGCGATGAGCATCCGCACGGGGAGGACTTTCTGCGGCGCAAACTGGATCAGCTCCGCTGGCTGTTCGACCCCTTCCCCCAGCACGGTTGGGACCTCACGATCGTCGACGACGGATGTCTGGAGAACAGTGGACGGCTCGCCGAGCTCGTGCTCGAGAACTCGGGCGGCGAGGACGTGGCACAAGTGCTCTTCCTGGAGGACGCGATCAGGCAGCGTCTGCCGATCGCTACGGGCCTGACCACGACGGAGGACAGTCAGAAGGGTGGCGCGATTCGCTACGGCCTCTGGCACGCCGCCCGCCAAGTGCGGGCCGGCGCGCACATCGCTCTCTTTACGGACGCGGATCTGTCCACGCACCTCTCGCAGGCGGGTCTTCTCGTTCATCCCATCGCGGCGAACTCGATGAACGCCGCGATCGGCTCACGTCGCGAAGCTGAGTCGGTCGTCGTGAAGGAATCGAGCCGCGACGCACGCGGCCGACTCTTCATCTACCTGTGGAAGCGGCTGCTGCCGCAGCTCGGCGGCATCGTGGATACGCAGTGCGGTTTCAAGGCGTTTCGGGCCGATCACCTGCGGAGTTGGATCGAAGACACGCGCGAGAACGGCTTCGCCTTCGACATCGAGTACCTCCTGCGGGCTCAGCTCGACAGTCCGGGATCGATTGCGCGCGTACCTGTCGGGTGGATCGACAGCACGGCCGAATCGACCACAACCGAGCTCGAGCCTTATCTGCCAATGCTGAAGGCCGTCGTTCGCCTATATCGGGAGAATCTGCCCGTCGAACCGGAAGCCGAGGACTTTGCACAGCTCATTGAGTCGCTGGATAATGACTCGTTCAGGCGTCTGCTCGAGCGGGTGCCCGATGCAATCGCATCCAGGGATCCGCGCGAATTCGACGAGTACGCCGGGGTTTCGGCGTCGGAGCTGGGAGATCGAGCGGCAATCGGGATCTGATCTACTGGCCGTCGACCCGGGACATCAGGCTACCGCGAGCGGCGCGATCCACCAGTACGTGACCGCGTAGTGCACGGCGCTACCGGCCACCACGAGGATGTGGAACACCTCATGGTAGGAGAAGACGCGCGGCCACAGGCGAGGGCGCTTGGTAACCACGAACAGCATGCCGACGCTGTAGAGAAGGCCGCCCAGCACCGTGAGCGCCACGGCTGAGAGCGGGAGCCGCGCGAACAACATCGGAAAGAGCAGGATGGCGATCCAGCCCTGGACCATCTGGAGGCTGATCGAGAACCAATTCCGTACCCCGGGCACGAACGCCTTTTGCGTGATCCCGATCAGCGCGATCCCCCATACCGCGGCAAGGCTCGCCAAGCGCACCCAACCGTCGAAGACGATCCACAGGATTGGTGTGTAGGTGCCGGCGATCAGCACGTAGATCATCGAGTGGTCGAGGCGCTGCATGCGCTTCTTCCACTTGAGGTGCCAGGGGAAGGAGTGGTAAAGGCTGCTCACCGTGTACAGGGCGATGAGGCTGAGCCCGAAGATGAGCAGCGCCACCTGGCGCGAGAGCTCACCCGACCCACGGACCCAGAGCAGTACAGACCCCACGATCGCCAGGATAGCCGCCGTCCCGTGAAGAAACCCGCGGACGGGGTGTTGCATGCGGCCCAGTGTGAGTCGTTCCAGATGTATGTCCATCGCGCTATTCCGTCGCCACTCCGTCGTTCTGTCTAAGCCACCCGTCGAAACCGGGAGAAGAGGAACTGCTGCGTCACGCCGCTCGGCGTCGTGTGTTCAACCAGTTCCTGCTCGACAAGTTCCAGCCAGCCGCCCAGCGCCTCACCAAGCGAGTCAGCATCGTGCCGGCACACGTCCAAACCGCTGCACCGGGTCGGTCCATCCGGGCCGAAGGTGGCAATCACCACTTGACCGTCCGGGGTAAGCGCCTGCTTCAAAATTTCGCCGTAGGTGTGCTGGTCCTCCGGCGTCGTGAGGAAATGGAACACGGCACGGTCGTGCCACAGGTCCCACGGATGCGGCGAGCGGAAGTGGGTCACGTCGCCCACATACCACTCGACTGCGTCGGCTCGACTCCCGAGGCGCTCTCGGCTCGCGGCGATGGCCCGAGGTGACACGTCGAGCACGCCCAGGTGCACGTACCCGAGGTCGAGGAGCGAATCGACAAGGGTCGAGGTGCCGCCTCCAACATCCAGAATCGTCGCGGACTTGTCCAAAGCTGC
>JBFJTV010000414.1:0-2472 GCA_041625075.1 Candidatus Polarisedimenticolaceae bacterium
CTCGTGCTCGTCGCGGACATAGAGAACACCGCCCGACAACGTCGGTAGTGTCCAGGTCTTCCCTTTGAAGATCTGGAACTTGCTCTTCTCGCGATAGCCGTCGGGCGTGGCCTCGACCAACGCGAGCTGGCCCTGTTCGCCCATGACGATCAGGTTGCCGTCGGCATAGATCAGCGAGCCGTGGCCGAAATCGCGGGCCTGCCACTTGCGAGTCCCGGTCTTGGCGTCGATGCACTGCAGGATCTTGTTGTTGAAGCCGTAGAGGTACCCGTCATGCAGAACCGACGTGCTGAACTGGTTCTTCATGTCGCGGGTTCTCCAGATCTCCTCGGCGCCGTTCTTGCTGACCTTGAAGAGCGCGGCGCCGGTGTCGTAGCCCGACGCGATGAAGACCGTCTTCGGGGCCACGAGAACGGGCATGGCAGCGTTGACGTCCCACGAGGTCTTCCAGGGGTACTTCCAGTGCAGCGTTCCATCCTTGGGCGAGACCGCATAGATCGACTGCCCGGAAAAAAAGAGGGCCTGTTGCGTGCCATCGACATCGATGATCAGCGGTGTCGAGTATCCGGGCTTGTCGTTGCCCGTCGCCCAGACCACTTTGCCGGTCTTCTTGTCAAACGCGGCGAGGAGCGCGTCCGTCCCGCCGACCTCGAGCAACAAGAGGTTGCCGTGGATCACCGGCGAGCACGAGAAGCCCCAGCGAGGAATCTTCGAGGCGTAGTCCTTCTTTAGATCGCGGTGCCAGAGCTCCTTGCCGTCGGCCGTGGCGAGGGCGTAGAGCTTGCCGCTGCCGCTGACGACGTACACGGTGTTGCCGTCGACCGTGGGGGTCGACCGCGGGCCGTTCCCCTGGCCGTCCTTCCATGCCTTGTCCACGCGCACCCGCCAGCGTTCCTTCCCGGTCGCGGCGTCCATTGACACGGCGTACGCGTCGCCCCCGGTGGCAAACATGGTGTAGAGCTTCCCGTCGACCACCGAGACGGCCGAGTAACCCTCACCCAGCTTCGTCCGCCAGATCTGTTTCGGTCCGGCCTCGGGCCAGTTGTCGAGAAGACCGGTTTCGTCCGAGACCCCGTCGTACTTGGGTCCGCGGAAGTGCGGCCAGTCCCCGGCGAACAGCGTGCCGCCGGCGAGAGCGACCAAGGCCGCCGCGATCACGAACGATAGATGGGTGTGTCTCATGATCAACTCTCCCTAGGTGTAGCGGGCGTGGCGATATTCGGGCGCGTAGAACTCCGGAAGCAACTGGTCCACACGTAACAACCCGTCGCGGGTCAAACGGATTTCATCCTCGCCGGTTTCGAGCATCCCCTTCCCGGCGAGACGCTCCAACGGCTCTGCGAACTCCTCCAAAATCCGCGCCCCGAACTTGTTCTCGAAGTAGTCCGTCCGTATCCTGCCCAGCTTGAGCTGCAAGATCATCTCCCGGATCAGCCGCTCGCGGTCGGAGGGCACGAACGCGCGGTCGAGGGGCAGGCTGCCCGCATCGACCCGGTCGAGGTAGTCGTTCCAACTCGACTTGTTCTGGAAGTGCGCGCCGTTCATGTGCGAGAACGACGACACCCCGAGCCCGACCATGTCACTTCCGACCCACACCGAGTCACGATAGACGAAACGGCAAGTCTTGCCGTCCTTGACCATGGTGTAGGCACTCGAGACCTCGTAACCCGCGCGCGCGAGCTCGTCGATGGCATACGCGTGCCACTCGCGCTTGGTGGGCCAGTCAGCAACTGGCGGCCCGCCTCCACCGAGCAGCTGCTGCGAGTAGACGGTGTTGTACGGCAGCTCCATCTGGTAGATGGTCACGCTGTCCGGGTCGATATCGATCGTCCTCCGTACCGCATCTCGCCACGAATCCGGGGTTTCCCCTACCATTCCGGCGATGAGATCGATATTGAGCTGGTCGAAGTTCTGCGACCGGATCCAAGGGATCGAGCGGTCAATCTCCGGAGATAGGTGAGCCCTACCGTTTTCCTTGAGAACGACGTCGCTGAAGCTTTCTACACCGAGGCTCAGCCGCGTGAAACCGACTTGACGGATGGTCTCGACCTTGCGCTCGGTCAGAGTCCCGGGCTCGACCTCGATCGTGATCTCCTCGGCGCCATCCCACGGCAACGCGTCCTTGAGCTGCGATACGAGACCCTTGAGGTGTTTGGAGCTGATAAAAGACGGCGTGCCACCGCCGAAGTAGACGAACTTGAGGGGGCGTCCCGCCACGGCCGCTCTGTCGGCGTACATCCGCGCCTCGCTGATGACGGCGTCGAGATAGCGTCCGACCTCGCCCGCGTTCTTGTCGGTGTAGACGCGGTAGTAGCAGAACTTGCAACGCTTTCGGCAGAACGGGATGTGGACGTACTCGCCGAGGATCGCGTTCTCGCCCGGCGGCGCGTCGAGCGCGGCCGTCGCACGCTCGACCGCCTCCTCGTTCCAGAACGAGTACGGCGGGTAATTCGACACGAAGACGCTGCCGAC
>JBFJTV010000415.1:0-2434 GCA_041625075.1 Candidatus Polarisedimenticolaceae bacterium
ACCTTTGTGATCGTGGTCTTCCTCTCGGCGGTGTTCTACCGGGCGGAGACGTCGGAAGTTCGACGCAAGATCAAAGAAGCTCCTCAAGAGATCCAGAGCCTTCGCGCCGCCCAGAATACGATCCTCGACGGCTACCGCTGGATCGACCGGGAAGCCGGAGTCGTCGCGATTCCGATCGACCGCGCGATGGAGATCATGATCGAGCGCGAGGCAGCCGAGGGTGGGGGAGATTGAGTTGACACGCCGCGGACCCAGGACGACCGCACGAACCGTTCCGGCGGTCGTGGCTGGGTGTGTTCTCGGGATCCTCGTGTCGCCGGTTCTGGCGCAGGGTCAGGCCCAGGTCCCCGCGGCCCTCGAAAATGTCGGTGTCACCGAGCACCTCGACGAGCGGCTCCCGATGGATCTGAGCTTTGTTGACGAGACGGGGGAGTCCGTTCGCCTCGGGCAATACTTCGAGCGCGAGCGTCCCGTCGTCCTGACGCTCGGGTACTACCGCTGTCGGATGCTGTGCAGGCTGGTCTTTCAGGGTGTGTTTGACGCCCTCGAGGGTTTCGATTGGAGCGCCGGCGACGAATACGACATCGTCACGGTGAGCATCGACCCGCTCGAGACCCACGAGATCGCCGCCGAGAAGAAAGAGGAGTTCCTCGGGAGCTACGGCCGCGAGTCGGCCGCTCGGGGTTGGCATCTCCTCACCGGCGACGAGAAGTCGATCCGGACGCTGGCCGATGCGGTCGGCTTCCACTACCGCTACGTCGAGCAGAACGGCGAGTACGCCCACCCCGCGGTCATGTTCATCGTCACGCCGGACGGCCGGATCTCCCGGTACCTCTACGGCGTCAATCACGATCCCCAGACCGTGCGGCTGTCGCTGGTCGAGGCCTCGAAGGGGGCGATTGGCTCGACTCTCGACAAGGTCATTCTGTACTGTTTTTACTACGACCCGGCGGCCGGCAGCTACGTCCCGGCTGCGGTGATGATCATGCGCGTGGCCGGCGGCATCACGCTCGCGGTCGTCGGGGTCTGGATGACCGTCTACTGGAGACGAGAGGCGCGCCGGAAAAGAAAGCTGGCCTGAAATGGAACACTTCATCACGAAAGTCAACGAGGCCGTCGCAGTCCTGCTGAGCTGGATCGCGAGCCGACCCGGTCCAAGCGGCGGTTTCTGGATGCCGAGCCGGAGCTCGAGCGTCGCCGCGGATGTGGACTTCGTCTTCAACTTCATCCTGTGGATTTCGGTTTTCTTCACCGTGTTGATCGGTTTTCTGATGGTGTTCTTCATCATCCGCTACCGACACCGCGAGGGCGACACGGACCGCGGCGCGCCCAGCCACAACACGGCCCTCGAGGTCACTTGGAGCGTGATCCCGCTCATCCTCGTGATCTTGATCTTCTGGTTCGGGTTCGAGGCCTACCTCGATATGGCGACGTCACCGTCGGAACCCTACGAGATCATCGTCACGGGTCAGAAGTGGAACTGGCTGTTCACGTATCCCAACGGCTACGTCGATGCGAATCTCCACGTCCCCGTCGATACCGATGTTCGGCTGGTGATGACGTCGGAGGACGTCATCCACAGCATGTTTATCCCGGCCTTTCGGGTCAAACGGGACGTGGTGCCGGGGCGGATCTCCCATCTGTGGTTCCGCGCGCTCGACGTCGGCGAGTTCGACATCTACTGCGCGGAGTACTGCGGGACGAGCCACTCCGATATGGGCGCCAAGGTCGTGGTTCACCCGCCGGGCGAGATCGATGCGTGGCTCGAGGAGGCCTCGAACTTCCTCGATCGGATGAGCCCGGCCGAGGGTGGCGCGATGCTGTACGCCCAGCGCGGTTGTCCCCAGTGTCATTCCGTGGACGGAAGCATCAACATCGGACCGAGTTTTCTAAACCTCTACGGGGCCGAGCGGCAGTTCGAGGATGGAACGACGCTGATCGCCGATGAAGAGTACATTCAGGAGTCCATCTTGTACCCTCAGGCGAAGATCTTAAACGGCTACGAGTCGGTCATGCCCACCTACCAGGGGCGTCTCAAGGACCGCGAGATCGTCGCCATCATCGAATACATCAAGACGCTGAGTCAGTAGGAGCGCGAATGAGCACCCTCGAAACAACCCTCCCTCGACCCTCGAGCGGGCACCGGGAGCAGGGCAACTACCTCAACCAGACCCGGGGTATCCGGTCCTGGATCTTCACGCTCGATCACAAACGGATCGGGGTGTTGTACCTGATCTCGATCCTCAGCGCCTTCTTCGTCGGCGGCATGTTCGCCATGCTGATTCGGCTCGAGCTGCTGACGCCCGGTGAGACGATCGTCAAGCCCGACACCTACAACCAGATCTTCACGCTGCACGGCGCGATCATGATCTTCCTGTTCGTGATTCCCGGCATCCCGGCGGCTCTCGGTAACCTCACGCTGCCGCTGATGCTC
>JBFJTV010000416.1:0-2370 GCA_041625075.1 Candidatus Polarisedimenticolaceae bacterium
GACGTGGATTTTGTTTCGCGGTTCTTCGCCCCCCGATCGGGGATCCCCGAGGACCCGGTCACCGGATCGGCCCACAGCACGCTGGTGCCCTACTGGGCCGCGCGTCTCGAAAAGAGCGTGCTGCGTGCACGGCAGGTCAGCGCGCGTGGCGGGGAGCTGTGGTGTGAGCTACGGGGCGACCGCGTGTCGATCGCCGGTCACGCCGTCGAGGTCCTGACCGGGATGCTGAAGTTCTGACTACGACCGCCGGCGTTGGGACAGCAACAAACCTGCCTTCGACCGTAGCTGCTGCTTCACCATACCGTTGGCCTGGATCGCCTTCAGACGGGCGGGCGAGATCTGGTCGAGCACGTTCAACGCCTCCTGCAGCGGCGCGTTGGGATGGACACAGAACAGGTAGCGACTCTCCTCGTCCTGCATCCACTTGGGCTCCCGGCCGACCTCGATCAAAACTCGCGTGTTCATCCGCGGGTCGCGGAGGACCTTCTTGACGTGGTTCGCGCCGACCCTCGGGTTTTGCAGCAACCGGATCACGACGGCCGGGACCCCGTCGCGGATCAGAGCGTCGATCTCCTCGCCGGCGGCGGAGAGTGCGAAGATGACCTTCTGGTCCATGGGGCGGCGGCGGAGCTCCTTGAGCATATCCTTGGACTCCTCCCGGATGCTGCGTCGGATTGCCTGCGCCACCGAGCCGTCGCGAATCCCGTCGACCAGTCGCTGAAGCCGCTTGTTGTCCCTGTCGGTCAGGTCGATGAACTGAAGGCCGAGACCGGCCGGCTGTTTTTCGGTGGGTCTCGCGACCCAGACCACTTCCGCCCTGACGGTGAACGGCTCGTCCCATTGCGAGATCCTGAAGGTCAGCGTGCCGGTGGTGCTCGGCGGGATCTCGTTCCGGGTCGGCAGGAAGATCCCTCCCACGCTTAGGTTGGCCGTGAACTCGCTGATCTCGAAAGCGGCGCCCGAGAAGGAAACCCGCACCGGAAAGACGACCCGGACCGGTCTCGGGATCTCGTTCGAGACGACGCGCCTGCTGGCCCTGCTCATTACGAAACCAATAGTTCCTCAATGAAGTCGTGTCCAGTCACCGTAGAGCGGGATCGATCGTCCCCGTCGAGACCGAACTGCCTGCGGTCCCAAAAAGCCACAAAAATGCGAGGTCTGGCTCCTTTTCGGGGGGGGGTAGAGGCACGTCTCCAGGCAGGAATAACGGCGCAGACACTTGCTTTTTGCCCACGGGGGCCTATCCATATGGTTTAGGGGCTGGAAGGAGAGGGTCTCGATGGAACAGTTGAATCCCGAGCTTCAAGAGGTCGAAGCCGAATACACCTTGGAATCCACCGTGAAGTGCTCGGGGTGCAAGCAGCAGCTCCAGTCGGTCAACGTGGTCCGTCTCCTCAGGACCAAGGTGAACTTCACGTCGTCGTTGTCCCGGCGTGGCTACGTCGTCGTCTGCCCGTCCTGCCACACGATCGTTCCCGCCGTCATCGGCTGAACCCGAATCCCAGATCGCGTCCGACATCGGCCTGACGGGCTCGTCGTCCGCCGTTCAGGTTGCCGTGAGCTTGTCGTAGTCTTCCGGCGTGTTGATGTCGAGGAGGGGCCGGCCGCCGTCGAGCTCGACCGCGACGATCTCGTGCTCGTGACGCGGCAGGATGCTGCGGCCACCGACGTCTCCCCCGATCGTCTCGAGCTCCGCGAACAGCGACCGCGCGAAGGTCACGGGCGCCCCACGGCGCCCCTCGAACGCAGGCACGACAATTGGTCCGCTGGTCCGTTCGTACGCCGCGATCAGGGTGTCGAGCACCGCGCCGGTCAAGAAAGGTTGGTCGCACGGCATAAACATCGCGGCGCAAGCCGTCGGATCGACGGATCGCAACCCGGTCACGACCGAGGTGCTCTGCCCCTCCGCAAAGGCGCGGTTCTCGACGATGCGTGCCGGGAGCCCGTCGAGGGCTGCGCGAACCGCGTCGGCCCGGTGGCCGACCACGGCGATGACCTCGAGAAACCGCGCCTCGAGCGCGCGAGCCACGGCGCGACGGACGAGCGGCTCACCTTCGATCTCGAGCAGCTGCTTGGGCATCTCTCCAGCGAAGCGTCGCGAGGCTCCCGCCGCGAGGACGATGCCGCTGACCGTCGAGGGAGATGCGCTCGACACGGTCAGTCTCCGGTCTTCAGACGAACGTCGATACCGTGACTCACCGCGATGACCTCGGCCATGATCGAGACGGCGATCTCCTCGGCCCTCCTGCCACCGAGATCGAAACCGATCGGTGAGTGGATGCGGGCGGTCTCTTGCTTCGAGAAGCCGTTCTTCTCCAGCGCAGCGACGCGCTTCGCATGGGTCTTTTTCGAGCCCAGCGCACCGATGTA
>JBFJTV010000417.1:0-2335 GCA_041625075.1 Candidatus Polarisedimenticolaceae bacterium
GAGCCGCTCACGACGTCGGGCTGCGACCGGTCAAGATCAACACCGTGCTTCTCAGGGGCGTCAACGACGATGAGGTCATATCGCTCGTCTCAGCCGCGCGAGGAAACGGTTGGCAGATCCGGTTCATCGAGTTCATGCCCCTCGAGAACGGAGGCACCTGGGATCTCTCTCGGGTCGTCTCGGGTGACGAGGTCCGTCGCACGGTGGAGAGCCGTTGGCCTCTCGTTCCGGACCCGCGAAGAAGACCCGAAGCGCCGGCGACGACCTATAGATTCGCCGACGGTGGGGGAGTGATCGGTTTCATCAACTCGGTGACGGCACCGTTCTGCGCGGACTGCAGCCGGATACGGCTGACCGCGGACGGCATGCTCTCCACGTGTCTCTATGCCCGCGACGAAGTCGATCTGAAGACCCCGCTGCGCGACGGGGCCGACGACGCGACGATCGTACGGCTGCTGAGCGACGCTGTTGCGCGCAAGGGACGGGGCGGTGCGTTGGAGATTCTCGAAACCCGGAAGGCGCTCCCGCTGACGCGGACGATGCACCAGATCGGGGGCTAGGCGGCCGCGACTAGTTCAGAAAAGGCTCGCCCGCGCCGTCCTCGGTCTTTCTCGCCTTGAGACGCAACACGCTCTCGAGAACCTGCTCCATGATGTCGAGCGCGCGGCGCTGCCGCTCGAAGAGGTCGTTCTCCTCCAGCAGCGACTGCCGCACCGAGGCCTCGACCGGGAGATTCGCGCAGGCGCCGTTCACCGCGGTCTCGAACGGGATGCGCTCGTCGAGGACCATGCACGATCCCTCGTCCGGCGAGAGCTCCCGGACCAGACAGCCGTGCGACGCCAGGACGTCGAGCTTGCCGGACTGCACGTCGGGATCGTTCTCGTTGGTCGGCGTCTCGGTGAGCGGCGAGATTCGAACGAGACGGTACGGGTCGTCCTTGAGGACCTCGCCGAACGTGACCCGCTGGAGACCGACCAGCCGGAGGTTGTAGCGCCCGTCGGGCAGCGGCTCGAGATCCTCGATCCGGCCCAGTGTCCCCAGGTTGTGGAAGGCCGGGCTGTCGTCGTAGTTCTCCTCCCAACCGGGCCGGAGAAGCGAGATCGCAACGAGCTTCTCGCCCTGCATGGCGTCCCGGATCATCGAACGGTAGCGGTCCTCGAAGATGTGGAGCGGCAGCACCGTTCGCGGAAAGAACACGACACCGGGCAGCGGAAAGACCGGCGCAAACCCGGAGAAAGAGAACTGGATCGGATCACTCAACGCACTTTTCCTCGAATGCCTCAGTCTAATTATAATTGTCGAGTCGAATCAGGCGAGCCGTCGGCCGACTTGGCCCGACCCGGGGCTGTCCGTCGCTGTCGGGGGATCGAGATCAGTCCGAGCCTTCTGGTTTTCTAGCCACGATTCCGGCCAGGGCCCGCGGCGGGCTGCCCGGCCCCTCGTACTCGACGTATTCCCGGTATTTCAAGATTTCCCAGTCGTCAAAGACCTCTTTCAGCTCTCCGGGCCGCAGGAGGTAGTCCGGGTTTGTCGGGCCATGCCCCAGGTTGAGCTGCTCGGTCGTAAAGGTCTGGTAGACGACCACGCCGCCGGGCCGGAGCCCGCCACGAATGTCGTTGAACAGCGGACGGTGAAGGTAGTTGAGCACCACGACGACGTCGTAGGCGTCCAGCGGGATGATGTATGTGCCGTCCTCGACGTTTCCGACGACGGCGCGAATGGGTTTGCCGAGCTGGCGGCACTTGACGCGAGCCCTTGCGACGGACTCGGAATCGACGTCGACACCATCGACGTCGAACCCGCGTGTCGCGAGATAAATGGCGTTACGACCTTCTCCCATCGCTAGGTCGAGGGCGACCCCCTTTGGCAGGAGATCGAAATTCTCGACCAGGAAACGCGCCGGCGCGATGACCCGATGCGAGCTGCCGTTGTCGCCGAGGCCGTGGTCGGTCGGGCCGGGCCAAAATTCCATCCCGCCGATGAGGTTGAACAACGGTCGATGACCGTGCTCGGCGAGAAAGCTGCACGCCGAGGCGCTACGCTGGCCGTGCTGGCACACGATCGCCACGGGCGTCCCGCTGTTCGGGACCTCGTCCCGTCTTTGCTCTAGCTGGTGAAGTGGGATGAGAAGTGATCCGGGAATGTGAGAGGTGGCGAACTCGGTCTCGGTACGAACGTCGAGCACCATGATCGGCTCGCCTGTGGCGAGCCGGCGGTACAGCTCGTTGCCGTCAATGCTCCGGTATTCAGGCTCGTCTGCCAATGTCTGAAAACCCTCCCTGGTGGCAATCCGAAGGCAATATAGCGAACGCGAACGGATCGCGCCGCCCCCGGC
>JBFJTV010000418.1:0-2295 GCA_041625075.1 Candidatus Polarisedimenticolaceae bacterium
ACGCGCGAGGACGTTCGGCGTTTCCGCCGCGCGGGGAACCGCCTGCTGTGATGGGTCCGCGATGAGACTGTTCCAATCTCGAAACACCATGCCGACGACGGCGCTGATGTATCACGAGATCCAGCCCGGGGACGAGACCACGAACAGCTACGCGCTGACGGCGCGCCAGTTCGAGCAGCATCTGCGCACCATGTCCGAGAACGGCTACCGCTCGGGCAGCTTCGCGGAGTACTGGCGGGACGATCGCAACGGAGAAGACCGCGACCGCAAGGTCGTGATCATCACGTTCGACGACGCGCACCTGACCAACTACACCGTGGCCTTTCCCGCCCTGCAGAAGTACGGGATGACCGCCTGTTTCTTTATCCCGACGGCGTTCGTGGGCCGTGGGCCGGGTGAGGTCGACATGACCCACCTCGACGAGATGGCGAGACACGGTAACGAGATCCAGTCCCATTCCCACAGCCACCCCTTCCTGAGCTCGCTGCCCCGCAAGGAAGTCCTTGACGAGCTGCGTCAATCCCGCGACGTTCTCGAACAGGGGCTGGGCCGTCCGGTCGACCGGATCGCCTGTCCCGGCGGAAGGTACAACTCGACCGTGCTGGATGCGGCGCGGGAGGCGGGTTATCGGGGCGTGTGCACCTCGCGACCCGGCTACAACCGGCGGGAACCCGGGCGTGCCTTCTACGTTTTTGATCGTATTCTCATGGCCGGGGCGACCCCGGCTCGGGAGTTTCAGAAATTAATCGCGCGGGACCGCGGGGCCCTGACGAGACGTCTGGCCAGCTACCGTCTCAAGGGTGGCGTGAGGTCGATGCTCGGCGATCGCCTGTACCACCGCGTGTGGGAGAAGGTATGGTGGCCGTCATGACGGAGGAAACGGACGCATGAGCGCGAAGGTACTGGTGATCGGGTTGGACGGCGCCACCGAGGACATCGTGACGCCGCTGCTCGAAAAGGGCATGCTCCCGAACCTCGCCAGGGTGGTCGGGAACGGAGCCTCGACCAGGCTCGCGTCCAGCTATCCGCCGCTTTCACCGACCGCGTGGTCGTCGTTCATGACCGGGACGAACCCCGGCAAGCACGGGGTGTTCGGGTTCACGATCAAGCAGCACAAGAGCTACTACGTCGAGGTGGCCACGGCCAACGCGATCGCCACCCCGACCCTCTGGGACATTCTCAGCGACAACCACAAGAAGGTCTCGGTCATCAACATGCCGATGCTGTGGCCGCCGTGGCCGATCAACGGCTTCATGATCTGCGGGATGGGCGCGCCCTCGTTCGAGGAAAACTTCACCTATCCCGACGACCTCGGGAAGCAGCTGTGGGACCAGACCGGCCGCTACATCGGCGACGTGCTCTGGACGACCTACGAAGACGACCGGATCGGCGAGTTCATGGATGAGCTGATGCTCCACGAGCGCCAGCGCTACGACATCGCGACCAAGCTGCTCGCCAAGGACGCCTGGGATGTCTTCGTCATCGTCTTCACCGGTCTCGACCGGCTGCAGCATCGCACGTGGGACGTCCTGAACCAGGTGGCCGGCAACGGCAACGCGACCGAGGACCCCGTGGCGCGCCGCGTCATCGAGTACATGAAGGTCCTCGACGAGTACGTCGGGAAGCTCATGGAGCAGAGCGGTGAGGACACCACGACCGTCGTGATGTCGGACCACGGCTTTGGTCCGTGCTCGAAGGCGATCGAGGTCAACAACCTGCTCCACGAGCTCGGTTACCTGAAGTACAACGCTTCCGGTCCCGAACAACCGCGGAGCGGTGGCAACTACATGACCGGGGTGAAGCGCATGATGAAGGCCATGGGCCTCACCAAGCAGCGCGTCATGAAGATCGCGGAGATGTTCGGGGTCGATCCGTACAAGTATCTCGAGCGCGCGAGCAAGGCGATCGGCAGGATCGACTGGGAGCACACCCGGGCGTTCTGCTACTCCATCGACGGTATCTATCTCAATCTAAAGGGCCGCGAGCGATTCGGGATCGTCGAGCCGGGGGACGAGGCCGAGGCCCTGATGGGCGAGATCTCGCAGCGGCTCGTGGATCTCAAGGACCCCGACACGGGCAAGCAGATCTTCCACGCGGTCAGACGTAAGGAAGACCTCTACACGGGCCCGCTTCTCGATCAGGCGCCGGACCTCATCTTCACGGACTACGACCGCAGCTACCACTGCCACTTCCAGTTGTTCCAGGGCAACGACGACCTGTCCATCTTCTCGGTTCCTCAAGGCCGCCTCGGCTCGCACCGCGAGGACGGGGTGCTGATGCTCCACGGTCCCGGCG
>JBFJTV010000419.1:0-2231 GCA_041625075.1 Candidatus Polarisedimenticolaceae bacterium
CTGCGGCATCGGACCGTCCGCCGCAGAAACCACCAGCACCGCCCCGTCCATCTGCGCCGCACCCGTGATCATGTTCTTGATGTAGTCCGCGTGACCCGGGCAATCGACGTGAGCGTAGTGCCGGTTCGGTGTCTCGTACTCCACGTGCGCCGTCGCGATCGTGATCCCGCGCTGCTTCTCCTCCGGTGCGTTGTCGATGGAGTCGAACGTCCGGACCTTGATGTTCGGGTCCGCCTTCGCCAGCGTCATCGTGATCGCCGCCGTCAACGTCGTCTTGCCGTGGTCCACGTGGCCGATCGTCCCGATGTTCACGTGCGGCTTCGTACGTTCGAACTTCTCCTTGGCCATCTATTCCTCCACCCTCGGCGCGATGCTCTGTCTAGCGCCGGGTCGTTCCACAAACCTTTGCGACCACCTCTTCGCTGATCGCCTTCGGAACCTCTTCGTAATGAGAAAACTGCATGGTGTAGTTTCCACGGCCCTGGGTCAACGATCTCAGGTCCGTGGCATAGCCAAACAACCGTGCCAGCGGCACGACCCCCTGGATGGTCTGCACGCCCGGCCGCGAGTCCATGTTCTGGATCCTCCCGCGGCGCCCGTTCAGATCGGAGATCACGTCGCCCATGTATTCCTCGGGAACGACGACCTCGACGTCCATCACGGGCTCGAGCAGCACCACTCCGGCCCGGCGGGCCGCCTCTTTGAAAGCCATCGAGCCCGCGATCTTGAACGCCATCTCGGACGAGTCCACGTCGTGGAACGAGCCGTCGTACAGCTCGACCTTGACGTCCCGCATCGGATAACCGGCGAGATAGCCGGCCTCCATCGCCTCGCTGATGCCGGACTCGATCGGCGAGATGAACTCCTTGGGGATCGCTCCACCGGTGATCTGGTTCTCGAACACGAACCCGCCGTCGGGACCCGAGGGCTCGATGCGGATCTTGACATGACCGTACTGTCCGCGCCCACCCGACTGCCGGACGTAGCGCCCCTCGGCCTCCGCGGGACCCGTGATCGTCTCGCGGTAGGCGACCTGCGGCTTCCCGACGTTGGCGCCGACGTTGAACTCTCGCTGAAGCCGGTCGACCAAAACCTCCAAATGAAGCTCACCCATCCCCGCGATCAACGTCTGACCGGTGTCGGGGTCGCTGCGAACCTGGAAGGTGGGGTCCTCGTGGGAGAGCTTGCCCAGCGAGTCCGCGAGCTTCTCGCCGTCGGCCTTGGTCTTGGGCTCGATGGCGAGGTGGATCACCGGGTCGGGAAACTCCATGGACTCGAGAACCACGGGGTTCTTCTCGTCGGAGATGGTGTCCCCCGTGGTCACTCCCCGCAAGCCGACCACCGCGGCAATATCACCCGACCACAGCTGCTTGACCTCCTCGCGCTTGTTGGCGTGCATCCGCAGGATGCGACCGATCCGCTCGCGGCGACGGCTGCTCGGGATGTAGACGTGAGTTCCGGCGGCGAGCGATCCCGAGTAGACGCGGATAAAGGCGAGGTGACCCACGAAGGGGTCGCTCATGATCTTGAAAACCAGCGCCGCGAAAGGCTCGTCGTCGGAGGTTTTCCGAACGACCGGCTCTCCTGTCTCGGGGTTCGTCCCCTGGATCGCGGCGATATCTACCGGCGACGGCAGGTAGCTGACCACGGCGTCGAGAAGCGGCTGGACGCCCTTCATCTTGAAGGCCGAGCCACACAGGACTGGCGTAAAACGGAGATCGAGAGTGCCGCGGCGCAGAGCGTTGCCGATCTGCCCGGCGTCGAGTGCCTCCTCGGCAAGGTACTTTTCGAGCAGGGCGTCATCGACCTCGCAGACCGCCTCGATGAGAATCTCGCGGGCCGCGGTCGCCCTCTCGAGCAGATCCTCCGGAATGTCGTGCTCGTCGTAGCGGGCGCCCAGGGGGTCACTCTCGTCCCACATCAGCGCCTTCATCGTGAGCAGGTCGATCACGCCCTTGAAGGCCTCGGCCTCGCCCCACGGGATCTGGATCGCAACCGGTCTCGCGTGGAGCCGGTCGGTGATCATCTGGACGACGCGATCGAAGTCGGCGCCCGTCCGGTCCATCTTGTTGACGAAGGCGATCCGCGGGACGCGGTACTTGTCGGCCTGGCGCCAGACCGTCTCGGACTGCGGCTCGACGCCGCCCACCGCGCAGAACACCGCGACGGCACCGTCGAGCACACGGAGCGAGCGCTCGACCTCGGCGGTGAAGTCGACGTGGCCGGGCGTA
>JBFJTV010000420.1:0-2207 GCA_041625075.1 Candidatus Polarisedimenticolaceae bacterium
CCATCAACAGGTAGATGTCGACGGTCCACGACCCGATGCCCGTGATCCCGAGCAAGGCCGCGCGCACGTCGTCGTCCGGCAGTCCCGCGAGTCTTCCGAGTCGAAGGCGTCCGTCGAGAACCGTCTGCGCGAGCTCGCGGCCGTATCGCGTCTTCTGACGGCTGAAACCGATCCGTTTGAGCTGTCTCGCGTCGAGCTCGAGAAAATTCGCTGGTGTCAAGCGTGGGACGGCGGCGCGCAACCGGTCGAACGCTGCCCTTGCCGACGCCAGCGAAACCTGTTGCTCGAGAATGATGTGGATCAACGTCGGGAAACCGGGCCGACGCGACCACATCGGTGGCGGACCCCAACGTTCCAGAATGCGGCCGAGGTCGCGGTCGCGACCCGCGAGCGAGCGCAGCGCGCGCTCGTAGCGCTCCGGTGTCAGCGTTGGAACACCGTCGTGACGGTGATTGTTCCTTTTGTGGGACGCACTCATCCACGCACCGCAACGATCGAGTGTGTCAGTATAGGGTAGGATCGGGTCCATGAGCACCGATACGGCGGACACTTCGCGAAGGCCCACGCCGGTTATCGTTCATCTTTCGGGACGGTATCGCGGGTCGACCCATCGTCTGTTCGAAGACCGCCTACGCATCGGCGTCGCTCCCGACAGCGAGATCCGATTCTCCCTGAACGATCTGACGCCGGGTCTCTCGAAGCTCCCCGAAAGCGGGCCCTACGCGATCCTCGAGCGTCACGGCGACACCTACGAGCTGCACGCGGCGGAAGAGGCCGACATCTGGGTCAACGGTGCCCGCACCGAGCACGCTTCTCTGGTCTCGGGAGACGTGATCGAGGTCGGTCAGGGCGGTCCCGTGCTTCGTTTCCGGCTACACCCGCCGGGAACGGCGGCGTACAAGTCGGTCACCGACGTCTTTTCCGACTGCGCGCACTGCGCGCGTCACAGCCGAAATGCATTCGACCGCGCCGGCATCTGGATCGCGGGACCGCCGATGGAGCTTCTGACCAAGACGTCACCGCTCGTGCGGTTCGTCGTCGCGGCGTTTCTAGTGTTGCTGGTCTTCGGTATCGGAGGGCTGTGGGTCCGAAACCTCATCCTCGAGCGGAGGCTCGAGGCCGAAACGGAGTTTGTTCGCGGGCTGGCCGATATTCTCGAACGGAGCGAGGCGGCCTTCCGCGAAGAAGACCTCGATGAGCTGCGCGACGAGATGGCGGCGCAGCTGAGCTCGAGCCTCGACCGGATCGCGGCGCTCGAGGCGAGGGCGGGTGCCCGAAAGCGGGTCATCGAGTCCGTTGCCCGTTCGGTGGTCTTTCTTCAGGGCGCGTACGGACTCGATGACCAGAACGGGAAGCCGATGCGTTTCGTGGGGCTCGGCCCAGATGGGACCCCGCTGCGCGGTCCGCTAGGCGAGCCACGAATCACGGTGGAGGGCAATGGACCCATCGTGGAGATCCCGTACACCGGGACGGCCTTTGTCGTCAGTCGCGCCGGCCATTTGTTCACCAACCGCCACGTCGCCCTACCGTGGGAGTTCGATGCACCGGCGGCGTTCTTCGTGGCGCAGGGGTTCCAACCCGTGATGCGGAGGTTTATCGGCTACCTCCCCGGTGCTGCCGAACCCTTCGAGGTCGAGCTGGTTCGCGCAAGCGAGGATCACGACGTCGCCTTGCTCAAGTGCGAGCCGTTTGACGAAGACTTCGCACCTCTCGAGCTGGCGACCGAGTCGGTGCGTGTCGGGGACGAGGTCATCGTCATGGGGTACCCCACGGGTATGCAGGCACTCCTGGCCCGCACGGATCCCGAAGTGGTCCGCGAGCTGATCGAGGCGGGCCCTCCCGACTTCTGGGAGCTCGCGCGGAAGCTCGCCGAGGGTGGGCACATCGCTCCCCTCGCGACGGTCGGCGTCGTCGGGCAGATCACCGCGGGCTCGGTGGTCTACGACGCGGAGACCACCCGTGGCGGAAGCGGCGGGCCCGTGCTCAATCTCGACGGTCAGGTGCTAGCGGTCAACGCGGCGATCGTCCCGGAGTTTGGCGGCTCGAACCTGGGTGTGCCGGCGAGCGAGGCGTGGTTGTTGCTGAGTGAGCCGTCAGGCGTCGAGGGCCTGTCGCAGGGCGTCGATGAGGTCCTGGGCATCCTCGAGACCGACGGATAGCCGCACGAGACCGTCGGTGATCCCGACACGCTCGCGCTCTTCCTGCGA
>JBFJTV010000421.1:0-2199 GCA_041625075.1 Candidatus Polarisedimenticolaceae bacterium
ATCGTGGCGACCGGCGAGGAGCTCCCGATCCGGCTGTCGGTGAGCCTCCGCGAGGGTCTCGACCCCGAGCGCTACCCGGTGGCCTTCGAGATCCACGATCATGAGGTCGCGCGTGTCCAAACCTCGCGGGGGTTCACCTTGGGCGCGAGCGCGGGGCTGATCCTCTCGTCCCCCGTCGATGCGTCCTACAGCGCCGACGCCTCCGGCAATATCGCGCGCAGCGGGAACGACGACGCAGGATCCGCGGGTATCGGCGCGATGATCCACACCTACCAGCGCAAGCCCGGCGACATCAACCACGGCCCCGCCGTCGGTCTCGGTGTCAACGACGGCGGCGGGGTCCAGTACTTTCTGGGTTACGGCGTCATGCTCGGGCGAAAGCACCGTTTGATCTTCTCGACCGGCGGAACGCTGAGCGACGTCGAGCGTCTCGCCGGGGGAATCCAGGTAGGCGAACCGGTTCCCTCGAACGGCGTCATCCCCACCGAGAAGAAGCTGGAGCTCGGCTTCTTCGTCGGGGTGAGCTACCGGTTCTGGTCGGCGGGCCGGCGCCGGTAACCGCGGCCTCCCGGTCCATCACCAGGGGAGCACGAAGTGGAAGGTGAGCGCGGCGCGCTTGTCGGCGCTCGCCGAGAACTCGTCACCCTGGATCTTCCCTCGCTCGACCGTTCCGAGCTGCAGGCTCACCCCGAACACCCTGAACTGCTTTCCGACCGTGAAGGAGTGGTCGATGTTGGTGTCGTCGATCGGCTCGAAGTCCCGGAAGTACGATGGAGTGTAGTTGAACCAGAACTCGGATTTGGTGACGTAGATGAAACCGAGCTCGAGATTGGCAGCGCTGAACTCGATGCCGTCGGGGCCCTCGTTGAATGTCTTGAAGTACTGCAGCGTCGGCAGGATCGAGAACCGCTTCTTGATCGGGAAGACCCAACCGAAGTTGGGAATCGCCACCCAGCGATCGTCACCCGTGCCCTTGGCCGGATCGCCCGTCGGGAGGATGAGGCCGAACCCGAGTCCGAAGGCCTGCGGCACCCATGGGCTCGCCGAGAGCCGCACGGACGGCGTCCACGAGTACTGCAGGCGCAGGTCGCCGATCCCGCTGCCCTCGGTTTCCCCGAGGTCCGACCCCACGAGCAGGAGCGTTGCGGACGTCGCGTGTGAGGGGTGCGGCACCCAGGTGTAGTTGAGAGCGCCGGTCGCAGTGGCGCCCTCGGCGGAGTCAAACCACTCCATCCCGAAGTCGATCCGGTGCTTGCGGGCCGCCTCGCGCTGCTCGGGCTCATCGACCTCGGGAGCGCTCTCGGTCTCCTCCGCGTAGCTTGCGGGCGTCGCCACGATCAGCGCAACCAACAGGATTCCGGCGGCGAACCTCATCCGACTTTTTCTTCCTTGACTCCGCGTCGGCGAAGAAAAGCGGCGATGGGGATCAAGGCGAGCCACGAGATGTTCCACCAGAATTCGTCCCAGACAAACGCGAGCGTGACGAGCGCAGCCAGCGGCTCGGTGAACGCCTCGATCTGCACCTTGAGCTTCTCGTCGGTCGTGATGCCCTCGCGGACGAGGCCCGCGCGGCTTGCTCGCCACCACGCCGCACCGGCGGTGATCCCGATCAACGCGACGGCGACGGATTCGCCGGCGCGCCGGCTCGCGGCCGTGACCTCCGCGCTGGTCGCCACCATGTATAGGAGCAGCAACAGAAAGAACACGGAAGCGATCGAAAACGCGGTGTGCACCGCGTCGGTTCGGTCGAGCGCGCTCAGTAGCGTGTTGCTCCGCAACCAGTAGAGAATAATGAACACCAGACCGATCAAAACGGCGATCAGGTTCTGCGCGTGCTCCGCCCACAGTTCGAGAAGCCAGACCTCCCCCGGTGTGCTGCTCTCGTCAGGCCGCGGAAGCCAGAAGATGATGATCACGAGCGCCCCTGCATAAACGACGTCAGTCAGCGTCGCCAGACGGTAGAGCTGGTTACGCGTGGTCTCGACATAGGCGGTCTTCCTCATCGAACACCTCCCTTGGGCGTCGGCAGGACTACCCTGGCTTCATGGACGAACAAGGAGCGAACCTTGTCCCAGAAGTCGCCCCCGAGAACAAAGAAGCTCGAGAAGAACATCACGTCGCCACCCACGTGCCACCATCGTGGGTGCGTCTCGTACGTGGGTAGATGATGGCCGAGATAGGGGCCGAGAAAGCCGAGCA
>JBFJTV010000422.1:0-2178 GCA_041625075.1 Candidatus Polarisedimenticolaceae bacterium
GTGCCGTTCGCCGCGGGCGAGGGGCTGCGTCTGGGTGAGCGTACGGCCGTCGTCGGGATCCTTAACGTGACGCCCGACTCGTTCTCCGACGGCGGGAGGTTCT
Source organism: Candidatus Polarisedimenticolaceae bacterium (assembly GCA_041625075.1). Lineage (GTDB taxonomy): Bacteria > Acidobacteriota > Polarisedimenticolia > Polarisedimenticolales > Polarisedimenticolaceae > JBFJTV01. The sequence goes on from JBFJTV010000422.1 coordinate 104, forward strand.
CGGGCCCAAAGGACGCCCTGGAGGCCGCGCGCCTCATGGCCGCCGGCGGCGCCGAGATCATCGACGTTGGCGGGGAGAGCACGCGCCCGGGGGCGAGCCCCGTTTCCGAGGATGAAGAGTGCCGTCGGGTCATCCCGGTCGTCGAGGCGATCAAGTCGGAGCTTGCGGTTCGGGTCTCGGTCGACACGTCGAAGGCCGCGGTCGCGGCACGCGCGCTCGGGGGCGGTGCGGACATGATCAACGACGTCACCGCGTTCGCGGACCCGGAGATGCTGCCCGTCCTCGCGGAGAGCGGCGCTCCGATCGTGATCATGCACATGCGCGGCACACCCGCGACGATGCAACGCGACACGCGCTACGACGACCTGTTGAGTGACGTGGTCGTTTTTCTTCGCGACGCCGTGCAAAAGGCTGTCGAGGCGGGCGTCACGAGTGATAAGATCATCGTGGACCCGGGAATCGGCTTCGGGAAATCGGCTCTGGGGAATCTTCAGATCCTCCGCGAACTTTCGACGCTCCGCGACCTCGGCCGTCCCGTTCTGATCGGGGCGTCGAGGAAGTCGTTTCTGGGCACGTTGCTGGACCTGCCCGTGACCCAGCGTCTGGAGGCGAGTCTGGCCGTTGCCACGTTGGCGGCCTGGCAGGGCGCCCACCTCGTTCGGGTCCACGACGTGGCCGAGACCGTACGGGCGGTTCGAACCATCGATGCCGTTCGCAACGTATGTTGAACCTATGTTCGAGTCCATAGCCTCTGCACTTCGTCTCGGTGAGTTCAACGTCCTCGCCGTCGTTGACATCCTCGTTCTTTCTTTTCTCATCTACCGCCTGCTGCTGCTGATCCGCGCACGCCGCGCCGCCAAGATGCTGGCCGGCGTTTTTCTGGTCGTTCTCGTCCATTTTCTGTCGGGGCCCGGAATTCTCAATCTGCGCGGTCTTCACACGGCGCTCGGGTACCTGCTGCTGTACATCCCGTTCGCGATCATCGTGCTCTTCCAGAACCCGATCCGGCAGGCGCTCGTTCGCATCGCGCGGAACCCGCTCGCGGCCCTGCTCCCCCGGCAGCGCATCGAGCGCAAGATCGCCGAGGAGGTCGCCCTCGCCGCGGCCTCGCTGGCCAGCAAGCGGATCGGCGCGTTGATCGTCATCGAGCGCGAGCTGGGGCTGCGGACCTTCTACGACACCGGCATCCTGCTCGACGCACGGGTGACCTACGATCTTCTGATGAACATCTTCATGCCGGGTGCTCCGCTCCACGACGGGGCGGCGATCATCGCCGAGAGCCGGATCAAGGCGGCCTCGTGCTATCTCCCTCTCACCACGGACCCGACCCTCTCGCGGGTCTATGGCACGCGCCACCGTGCCGCGATCGGGATCACCGAGGAATACGATGCCCTGGCCGTCGTCGTCTCCGAGGAGCGCGGCGTCGTCTCGCTGGCCGAGGACGGTCGAATCATCGAGGACCTCGACGCCCAGGGTCTGGTGGCAAGGCTCTCGACCGCGTTGATCCCCGGCACCGACGACGGCGAATCGTCCGGGGCGCCCGCGGCGGAGGTCGTCGACTCGTCCCATGCTTGAAACCATCACCCGCAACTGGCCTCTCAAACTGCTCGCGGTGTCCCTGGCGTTTGCGATCTGGCTCGCGGTGACCGGCGAGGAGCGTCTGCTCAAGGACTTCGATGTCCCGCTCGAGATCGAGCTCGGGGAGACGCTGACCCTGGCGTCCTCGCCACCCACGGCGATCATGGTCCGGCTTTCCGGCCCGGAGAATCGGATTCGGGCGATCGACCCGGTCGGGATGCGTTTCACCGTCGATCTCTCCGACGCGATCCCCGGGGAACGCACGGTACAGCTTTCCGAGAGCAACCTCGACGGTCTCCCGGGCGATTTCGACGTCGATCTGATCAACCCCGTGCGGTTGAGCCTGACACTGGACGAGCTGCTGCAGAAAGACCTCGCCGTCTCGGCCACCCTCACGGGGCAGCCGCGGCAGGGTTACGCGTACTACGGCAATCGGGTCACTCCACGCACGATCACCGTCGAGGGACCTCGTGCCGAGATCGAGGAGCTGGAGGAGA
>JBFJTV010000423.1:0-2161 GCA_041625075.1 Candidatus Polarisedimenticolaceae bacterium
ATCCTGATCTCGGAGCGGCTGGTCAAGGACGACCACTTCACCTCGGTGCACATCGAGGAGTTCGAGTGCGTCGCCCGGGACACCAAGCTCGGCAAGGAGGAGATCACCCGGGACATCCCCAACGTCGGCGAGGAGGCGCTGCGCGACCTCGACGAGTCGGGAATCGTGCGCATCGGCGCCGAAGTGAAGCCGGACGACATCCTGGTGGGGAAGATCACGCCCAAGGGCGAGACCCAGCTCTCTCCCGAAGAGCGGCTGCTGCGGGCGATCTTCGGCGAGAAGGCCGGCGACGTGCGCGACACCTCGCTGCGGGTGCCGCCCGGGGTCGCGGGCACCGTGATCGGCGCCCAGGTCTTCTCGCGCCGCGGCGTCGAGAAGGACGAGCGCGCCAGGGCCATCGAGGAGTCCGAGATCGAGCGCCTGCGCCAGGACCAGAAGGACGAGGTCGAGATCATCCGCGCCAACGCCCTGAACAAGGTACGCGAGCTCCTGGTGGGCAAGACCGCCGCCAACCGGGTCGCCGACGAGCGCCGCAAGCAGACCTGGCTCGAGTCCGGGGCCAGCATCAGCAGCGAGATCCTGGGCGAGATCCCGACGCGGAAGTGGCGGGAGATCCAGGTGGGCGACGCGGCCACCCAGGACCGGGTGGATCGCATCTTCGCCAGCATCGACGACCAGGCCGGCGTGATCAAGGCGGTGTTCGACGAGAAGATCGCCCGCCTGAAGAAGGGCGACGAGCTGCCGCCGGGCGTCTTCAAGATGGTGAAGGTCTACGTCGCCATCAAGCGCAAGCTCTCCGTCGGCGACAAGATGGCCGGGCGCCACGGCAACAAGGGCGTGATCTCGCGGATCCTCCCCGAGGAGGACATGCCCTACATGGCGGACGGGACGCCGGTGGAGATCGTGCTGAACCCCCTCGGCGTGCCCTCGCGGATGAACATCGGCCAGGTCCTGGAGACGCATCTGGGCTGGGCCGCCCGCGGGCTCGGTCGCCAGATCGAGGAGCTGATCGAGCAGGGCCAGGACGTCGACCGGCTGCGCTCCAAGCTGAAGGACATCTACGCCGACCCGAAGATCGCGGGGATGCTCGACAAGGCGTCGGCGGACACGATCCGCTCCCTGGCCTCGAACGTCCGCGAAGGCATCCACGTGGCCACGGCGGTCTTCGACGGGGCGAAGGAGGACGAGATCAAGCAGGAGCTCGATCGCGCCGCCCTGCCGGAGACCGGGCAGACCGTGCTCTTCGACGGCCGCACCGGCGAGCCCTTCGACACGGACGTCACTGTCGGCATCCTCTACATCCTGAAGCTGCACCACCTCGCCGACGACAAGATCCACGCCCGCAGCATCGGGCCCTACAGCCTGGTGACCCAGCAGCCCCTGGGAGGCAAGGCCCAGTTCGGCGGCCAGCGCCTCGGCGAGATGGAGGTCTGGGCCATGGAAGCCTACGGCGCGGCCTACTGCCTGCAGGAGTTCCTGACCGTCAAGTCCGACGACGTGCTGGGACGCACGCGCATGTACGAGTCCATCGTCAAGGGCGAGTGCACCCTCGAGCCCGGGCTCCCGGAGGCCTTCAACGTGATCGTGAAGGAGCTCCAGGCCCTCGGCCTCAACGTCGAACTCATCGAAGACAAGACCACCTGAGGAGGGTCGACCTTTGCGCGACCTCTACAACCTGTTCGAGAAGCCCAAGGACCCGCTCGCGTTCAACGCGATCCGGATCTCGATCGCATCGCCGGAGCGGATCCGCGAGTGGTCCTACGGCGAGGTCAAGAAGCCGGAGACCATCAACTACCGCACCTTCAAGCCGGAGCGGGACGGGCTCTTCTGCGCGAAGATCTTCGGTCCCGTCAAGGACTACGAGTGCAACTGCGGCAAGTACCAGCGCATGAAGCACCGAGGCGTGGTGTGCGAGAAGTGCGGCGTCGAGGTGATTCAGTCCAAGGTGCGACGAGAGCGCTTGGGGCACATCAACCTCGCTACGCCTGTTGCCCACATCTGGTTTTTGAAGAGCTTGCCCAGTCGTATCGGCAACCTGTTGGACGTCAGCCTTCGGGATCTCGAAAAGGTCCTGTATTGCGAGTCCTACATGGTGACTGAGCCAGGAAACACTCCCCTGAAGGTCGGTCAAATCGTTCATGAAGACGAGTACCAGGAGAAC
>JBFJTV010000424.1:0-2147 GCA_041625075.1 Candidatus Polarisedimenticolaceae bacterium
CCGGGTCGGATCGAGGGTCGCGTCGTCAGGGACGCGAAGGGCGTCGCGACGGTCGTCGTCATCCTCAACGAGCTCAAGCAGACCGAGGTCACCGACGACGACGGCAGGTTCACCTTCGAGAACGTGCCGCCCGGGGGCTACACCCTGGTCTTCACCCTCGGCGACAACAACGCGACCCGTCTGGTCATCGTCGAACCCGGGACAACCGCCGACGTCTTGCTGGAGGTCACCTGGGAGGTCGGGATCGTCGAGGATGTCGAGGTCACCGCGGTCCAGCGCGCCCAGAAGATCGTCGACGCCCCGGCCGCCGTCACGTCGATCCCCGCCGAAGAGATCGAGGTCCAGGTCGCGCACGGCCAGGTGCCCAAGATCCTGGAGTTCACCCCCGGCGCCGAGGTCACGCAGAGCGGGCTCTACGACTTCAACTTCAACACGCGCGGCTTCAACAGCTCCTTGAACCGCCGGGTCTCGACCTACATCGATGGGCGGGACGTTGGCGTCGTGCTCCTCGGCGCGCAGGAGTGGGCCGCGATCGCCGGCGGGCTCGATGACGTCGCGCGTCTCGATTTCGTGCGGGGGCCGAGCGCCGCGCTGTACGGGGCCAACGCCTCGAGCGGCGTGCTCAACATCACGACGAAGGCCCCGATCGACACCCAGGGAATTCTCCTCCGGATGACGACCGGCCAGCTCGACACACGCAGCATGGACTTTCGCTGGGCCGACAAGCTCGGTCGCGGTTGGTACACGAAGCTGATCGGGGGCTTCAAGAACACGGGCGACTTCACGGTCTCGCGCAACCCGGACGTCGTCGAGCAGCCCGAGTACTCCGAGTTCTGCGAGCTGGTCGGCGAGACGGACTGCCTGCCCGAAGAAAGGACCATCTTCCGCGAGCAGGACAACGAGATCCGCTACGGGGGGCTCCGCTTCGACAAGTACGTGACGAACGACTCGTTCTTGACGATCGAGGCCGGCTATTCTTCTATCAAGGGGCCGGTTTTCCAGACCGGCATCGGTCGCGTCCAGAACCTCGACTCGGAGCGCCCGTTCTACCGCATCGGCTACGCCACCCCGCGGTGGAACGTGCTCGCGCACTACTCGAACCGCAAAGGAAACCAGGCGAACCTCACGAGGGCGCTGGTGGCCGACTTCGAGCTGATCACCGACACCGAGCGTTACGGGATCGAGGCCCAGGGAAACTTCTCGTTCGCCCAAGACCGCGTGCGCCTGGTTGTCGGCGGGGCTCACACCGAGGAAAGCGTCGACACCAAGAATCCCGAGACCGGCGAGCAGACCGTCGTGTGGGAGCCGATCGATGCGAATCGCCAGGCGTTGTTCTCGCAATTGGACTGGAGCGTCAACCGCCGTCTCACGCTCGTTTTCGCCGGTCGTATCGACGCGAGCACGCTGCACGAGACGCAGTTCTCACCCAAGGTCGCCGCGGTCTACAGCATCGACGGCTCGAACTCCTTGCGATTCACGTACAACCAGGCGTTTCAGGTCGCGAACTACTCCGAGTTCTTTCTCCACACGCGCATCGCGTCCTTCCCGATCGGCGGGTTCGTCAGAACGATCTGCGGGGCGCCGGTGCTCCCGCAACCGGTCGATTGCGGGATCGACGAGGAGTTCCTCCCGATCCTCGCCGTAGGTAACAACGATCTCGCGCTGGAGCAGACCCGGGCCTTCGAGGTCGGCTACAGCGGGCTGTGGGGGAAGAAGGTCTTCATGACGGTGGACTACTACAACGCCGTCAACGAGAACTTCATCACCGACCTCGTCCCCCAGGTCGGTACCATTCTCGGGAACCTCGAGGGATGTGTCGATTCCGCGGGGAACCCGGAGACGGACCCCCGGCAGTGTCCGATCAACACCACCTACCTTCCCTGGGTCAGCACGAAAGAAGCGGAAACCACGTTTCTCATCCCGCCAGGTCCGGTGTCGCCGATGGGACTCACCGTCGCCCAGGGCCTGCGCAACGCCGTCGACAACTCCGTCGGCGGGAACACGCTGGGGTTTCGGCTTGCCCAGGACCTCGACGGCTCCACCGTGGTCGTGGGGCGGACCTACGCCAACATCGGCCAGGTCGATACCCAGGGGGTCGATCTCGGGATCCAGGCGTTCGTGACGCGCTCGCTCGCGATCCAGGGCAG
>JBFJTV010000425.1:0-2142 GCA_041625075.1 Candidatus Polarisedimenticolaceae bacterium
CAGGAACGACCGTCGCGAGCACGAGCAAGTGCTGGGATGTTGCATGCGGGCCTCCTCTACTGTTCCTGGAACTGGGCGTAGCCCAGCAGGAACCCGACCATCCGGCGAATCCGTGTGTCGTCGTACGGGGACGGGGTCCCGAGATTGTCGGTGTTCAGGAAATCGATGGCTTCCTGCCGTTCCGCCGGAGTGAGCGCTCCGCCGTAGAGGGCGTCGATGAAGAAATCCACGATCTCCTCGGCGTTTCCGGGCGCGGTCGAAACCCCGTTCTCGTTCAACATGATGATCAGGCTCGACCCGAACGCGACGGCGTCGAGCGCGCTGACGTGGACCCCGAAGTTCTGGCGCTCCAGCGTGTTGGTCGTGTCGATCCACGAACCTCCGGTCTCGGGCCAGCCGGTGGGAACCGCGTTGTAGTAAGGGACGTGCTGCGCGGTGCGGAGGTAGTTGAAAATCGTCGTGATCCCGTCGGTGTTCCCTCGGATGGCGCGGAGCGCGCTGACGAAGTGCTCGACCGGGGTCTTGATCTTCGATCCCACCATGTCCGGGTCGAGAAAGAACCCGAGCTCGAGCGCCGCGCGGAGCACCTCGCGGAGGTCTCCGACTCCCTGGGGGTTGCCCGCGTCGTTCCATTCCGCGACGAGCACGTCGATCATCGCCTCCGTCGGTGTGTCGGTCACGAATCGCTGCAGGATCTTCTTCGAGATGAACCGCGCCGTCGAGGGATGGGCGACGATGGCGTCGAGCGCGAGGTCGACGTCGTTGACGCCGTCGACAATGTTCGAGCACGTGTCGGGGATGATCGCTTCCTCGGCCGTCCCCGCGAACAACACCTTCTGGCCGCAGTCATGGTTGGTCGCGTCGAACACCGCGTCCCATTCACCGACGGGCTCGGGAAGCCAGTAATTGTCGATGCACTCGGCGAGTGGGTTCCCCACCGCCGTGGTCTTGTGCTTGCAGATCGTCCAACCGGTGAACACGCGCGCGAGCTCCTCGACGTCGTCCTGCGTGTAGCCGCCGTCGACCCCCATCGTGTACAGCTCCGCGAGCTCGCGGCCGTAGTTCTCGTTGGGCGGTCCGGGGTCGATACCGTTCAGGATGGTGTCGAGAAAGATGATCATCGCAGGGCTCTTCGCGCTGGCGTCGATCATCTGCCGGAAGTTGCCGTTGAACCCGATATCGCGGAAGTCGTCGTACTCGCGCTGCTGCGACAGCGAGGTCTCGAGATTTGCCACGTCCGGGAAGTTCGGGTCGCAATTCTCGGGCATGCCCTGGTCATCACACTGGGGATACAGGAACCGGAAGATGTTGCTGATCTTGATCCAGTAGGTGTTGAAGTGGTTGGTCCAGAAGGTCGCGTACTGGTGCTCGAGCTGGCGCCGCGCGTAGACCCCCGTGACGATCTGTCGACCGATCAGCTCGAAGAGACCGTCGGGCTCGTAGTTCGCCAGCCGGGTGTTCAGGTCGGTGTTGGTCGACTCGTCGATCGAGGCCGGGTCGAGTAGCTCGTCGAGGTACCCCTGGAGCCCGAGCGCGGCGACGCGGTCCCGGGTCCACTCGTCCCAGCCGAAGCCGATGCGGTTCAGGACGTGGGTCCGCATGACCGGGCCGCACCGCCCGAGCAGGTCGCGCTCGGGACCGGCCGTCTCGAAGCCCGGTGTTCCCTCACCGTTCGAGGAAGACTCTGCGGTGACGAGGTAGAACCACGCGATGCCGGGCGGCGGACCGGTCACACTGGCGAAGGATGTCCCTGCGATGCCGAAGGCATGACAAGCCCCGGGGATATCCCGCTCTTTGAGCAACACGATATCGCCCCGGTAGACGTTGTAGACGTCAGCCCCGGTTGCCGCGCTCCAGGACAGCGTCGCCTTGTCCGGGTCGAGGTCGACGTTCTCGACCTCGGGCGGCGCCTGGGCCATCACTGCGCTGGTCACAAGGAGACAAACGGCGAACGAGACGGCGAGTGGTGCGCGAACCATGGTCACCCCCCTCCGGTGCCGGAAACCCCGCCTGGTGATCTCCCCCTCGAGGTCAACACAGCGGATTCCTCGAAAATACCACGATTAACGCGGCAGAAGAAGCGGCAATCCGGGGACATGCCTTTGTTGGCCTTTTGGTGCCACACCTCCAGTGAGAAAGGTC
>JBFJTV010000426.1:0-2130 GCA_041625075.1 Candidatus Polarisedimenticolaceae bacterium
CGGCGAGGAGAAAGCCGACGACGAGGCTCCCACCGGCGAGGAGAGTCTCGAAGAGGTCTTCGAGACGTTCAAGCAGCACGTCGATGCCGAGGTCGGCCGGGACGATTACCGCACGCACTACGATCTGGGGATCGCGTACAAGGAGATGGGTCTGCTCGAGGACGCGATCAAGGAATTCGAGATCGCTCTCGCCGGTCACGAGATCTTCCGCGAAGCTTGCACGATGCTCGCGATCTGCGAGCGCGAGCGCGGCGGAATCGGTGAGGCCGTGACCTGGTACCAGAAGGCGATCGAGGTGACCGGTGACGGCGATACCGAGCTCCCGGGCTTGAAATACGATCTGGCCGAGACGCTGTTGCAGCAGGGCGACACGACCGGCGCGCTCGACCTCTACCGCACAGTCGAGCAGCTGAACCCGGACTATCGAGACGTTCAGGCCCGAATCAGCGAGTTGCAATCGGCCCAGGGGACGTAAGACCCGGGTCCTCACCACCGCCGTTCTGCGGACAATTCGTCGACAAACCCGTTCCGGGAATCGCCCGGGCACCATGTATACTTGGCGCACAAATCCTTGGGCGGATTGGTGGGACCGGGATCGGGAGGAGGAAGTCCATGGAGCGTCCTCTGGCCCTGGTGGTCGATGGCGATGCAGCGGTCCGGAGTCGGGTACAGCACATCCTGAGCGAGAAGGGGATCGAGGTCCTCGAGGCCTCGACCGGGGGCGCTGCGCTTGAAGAGATCGAGCGCCGTCCGATCGGTGTTCTTCTCGTGGGTTTGGAGACTCCCGGCGGCGCGGCCTCCGACATCGTCAAGGGCGCGACCCGCAAACGCCCCCTGTGTGTTGCCGTCGTCGTCGTGACCGACGAGTCGGCGGCGGTGAAAGCCGTGCACGCCGGTGCCTACGATGCGCTGGTCCGACCGCTCGACACCCCACGACTCGAGATCGCCCTCGCGAGAGCCGTCGAGCGTCACGCGGTGCTCACGGAGAACGCCGAGCTTCGCAGGCGACTCCGCGAGCCGGGCGCGTTACAGCAGCTCGTCGGCAGAAGTGCTGCCGTCGAGCACCTTCGGGAGCGTCTGGACCGACAAGCCGCTCTGGACTCCCCTCTGGTTCTCGTGGGTGAGGATGGTGCGGGTAGACGATGGGCCGCGCGCTTCGTCCACGAGCGCTCCGCGCGAAGCGAACGCCCGTTTCTCGCCGTCGATTGCAGGACCCGGCCGGCCGATGCACTCGAGCGCGAGTTGTTCGGGACGACCGATGCCGGTGGGGTTCTCGCGAACGCCGGCGCGGGTAGTGTCTTTCTCGACGAGGTCGTGGAGCTCCCGCTCGGTGTTCAGGAACGACTTCTCCAGGCCATGCTCGACGGTTTCGTCGTCCGTCCGGGATCGGCCGAGAAGACCGCGGTACGCGCACGGTTGCTGTCGTCCACCCATCGCAACCTCGACCAGGCGGCGCGCGAGGGCCGTCTGCGCGAAGATCTCGCCGAGCGTCTGTCGATCGGGGTGGTGCAGCTTCCGTCATTGCGCGAGCGCCGGGAAGACATCATCCCGTTGGCTCGTCACTTCATCGACGTCGTCTGCGAGCTGAACCAGCTGCCGCCCTACCGACTCGACGCCGAGGTGGCCGCGCTCCTCGAGGGCTACGCCTGGCCGGGCAACGTCCGCGAGCTGCGAAACGCGATCGAGCATGCCGTGATCCTCGCCCGCGATGACACCATTCGGGCAGGGGACTTGCCCGAGCCGGTTCGGGGGGCCCGACCCGCGGGTGAGGGGGAAGCCGATCTCTCCGGGCGGACCTTCAAGGTCGCGAAACGTGAGATCGTCGAAGCCTTTGAGCGGCGCTATCTCGTGGATCTGATGCGGACCCACGGCGGAAATGTCACGGCGGCCGCCCAGAAAGCGGGGATGTTGCGCTCGGCGTTGCAAAGATTACTGCGTAAGTATGACATTCGTTCGGCAGATTTCCGCAAACCCACGGCGCAGAAAGCCCCGGAAGACCGAGCCTGACGCTGGCGCGTCTCTTGCAGCACCTGACCGGACGCGGGAGCTTGCTCTCGTAGTGGACAGGGGGATCGCCCGGGGAGTCGGTTCGGATCGAGATTCCTTTCCCGCCCCTATCCCTTCCTACCC
>JBFJTV010000427.1:0-2106 GCA_041625075.1 Candidatus Polarisedimenticolaceae bacterium
GGCGGCGATGTGAAAGGCCGCCCGACTCTCCCACTGCACGCGGTCATGGTGCAACGTGGCGTTCTCGCCCACGACGACCTCGGTCACCGCGTTCGTCAGGTACGTGGCGTCATCCTCGCCGTGATAGCTCTCGATCAACTCGGCCTGCGCGTTCTTGCCCACCACGACCAGCACCCTCGGGTGCGAAACGGTCGGGACGCCACCCGTCAGGCTCAGATGAATCAGGTGAATCGGTTTCTCCACGACCGCTCCGGCCTTGACGCTCACGATCGCGCCGTCGTCGAGTGCCGCCGTGTTGAGCGCCGCGAACGGCATGCGGTCGAGCACCGCAACCGAACCCAGATGCGGCTCGATCGTCTCGGGACGGGTCTCGAGCACCGCCGCCAGACCGGCCACCTCGATGCCCTCTGGAAGCTCACCGAGGTCGGAGAGATCCTCGACGATGCGGCCGTTGATCAGCACGACCCGGGGGCACTCGAACCTCCCACGCGACAGACGGTCGACGTCGGCCCGAGTCAACGACGCCGTTTGGCCCGGGACGTAGGGGATCGACGTGATCGACGCGACGCGCGTCTGGCGCCACTCTTCGTCCTTCGGGGTCGGGAACCCGATCTCCTCGAAGTGCGCCAGCGCATCCCGACGCAGCTTCTGAGTCCACAGCGGTCCCTTGGACGGGACGGCGCGGACGACGTCGACCAGGTTGGATTCTGAAACGCCCTTGCTCGCGGCGGCCTTGGTCATCGTCGGGCTCTCCTACTGCGCCGCCGGGGCGCCCGATAGCTCGGCCTCGATAAAGCCATAGCCCTTTTCCTCGAGCTCGAGGGCCAGCTCCTTGCCGCCCGAGCGGACGATCCGGCCACCGACGAGGACGTGAACCACGTCGGGGACGATGTAGTTGAGCAAACGCTGGTAATGCGTCACGACCACGACGGACCGGTCGGGAGCGCGCAGGGAGTTGACGCCGTTGGCCACGATCTTGAGGGCGTCGATATCGAGACCCGAGTCGGTCTCGTCCATCACGGCGAGCTTGGGTTCGAGCACCGCCATCTGAAAGACCTCGCCGCGCTTTTTCTCACCGCCCGAGAAACCGTCGTTGACCGAGCGCTGCAACAGCGACTCGTCCATTTCGACGAGCTTCATCTTTTCGCGGGCCAGCGTCATGAAGTCCATCGCGTCGAGCGCGGGCTCGCCGCGGTGCTTGCGCGTCGCGTTCAACGCCGCCTTCAGGAAGTACAGGTTGCTGACGCCGGGAATCTCGACGGGGTACTGGAACGCCAGAAAGATGCCCTCGCGGGCGCGGTCCTCCGGGGATTTCTCGAGCAGGTCCTCACCCAGATAAAGCACCTCGCCCTGGGTGACGTCGTAGTCCTCTCGACCGGCCAGGACTTGCGCGAGGGTGCTTTTCCCCGAGCCGTTGGGCCCCATGATGGCGTGGATCTCGCCCGCATTGACCTCGAGATTGACACCCTTGAGGATCTCCTTGCCCTCCACGCTCGCGTGCAGATTCTTGATCTTGAGCATCCGTATCATTCCTCTCTTCTTTGTCTCGTTTTCCTGTATCTACCCGACGCTGCCTTCGAGGCTGATCCCCAAGAGCTTCTGGGCCTCGACCGCGAACTCCATCGGGAGCTCGCGGAAGACCTCCTTGCAGAAGCCGTTCACAATCATCGATACCGCGTCCTCGGCGGACAGACCCCGCTGCTGGCAATAGAAGATCTGGTCTTCCCCGATCTTCGAAGTCGAGGCTTCGTGCTCGACGGTCGCCGATGAGTTTCCCACGTCGAGGTAGGGGAAGGTGTGCGCACCGCACTTGTCCCCGATCAGCATCGAATCACACTGCGAGAAGTTGCGTGCGTTCGACGCGTTCTTGAGAATCTTGACCTGCCCGCGGTACGTGTTTTGACCGCGGCCGGCCGAAATGCCCTTGGACACGATGTTCGAGCTCGTGTTCTTACCGATGTGGATCATCTTGGTGCCGGTATCGGCCTGCTGGCGGTTGTTGGTCAGCGCCACCGAGTAGAACTCGCCTACCGAGTTGTCCCCGAGAAGGATGCAGCTCGGGTATTTCCACGTGATCGCCGAGCCGGTCTCCACCTGGGTCCAGGA
>JBFJTV010000428.1:0-2066 GCA_041625075.1 Candidatus Polarisedimenticolaceae bacterium
GAGGAACGACAGCGGGATGAACAGCGGGAAGTACGCGTTGCGGTGTCCGGTCTCCTTGAACATCGTGTCGAGCTGCCGCTGCATGTTCTCCCACAGGGCATAGCCGTGGGGGCGGATGACCATGCAGCCCTTGACCGGCGAGTAGTCGGCCATGCGCGAGTGCTGGACGACGTCGGTGTACCACCGCGAGTAGTCCTTGGCGCGCGGCGTGATCAGCTTGGCCATTTCATCCCCTTCGAGTGAATCGCGCATTATAGGGGACGTGCCGGAATCTCCGCCCGTCACGAGCGGTTTTGGTCGCCCGCGGCCCTGACCAGCTCTTGCAAGAGGACATCCATACGATCATCTGCACTTCACGGTCGAGCCGGGAGAGACGGACTCGAGAACCGGACTCGCCGCTCCGCGTCTTCGCGAGATTCCGGTCTCCTGGGAGGAGACGCCGACGTATTCCTAGTCTTCGATAGCCTTACCCGTCATGGGGACGAAGCGGACGTCGGTGACCTTTTTTCGATCGTAACCGCGCTCGGTTCGTGTCACCAGGACGAGCTCCTGAGCGTACACGCCCACCGGGATGACCAGCCGTCCACCCACAGCGAGCTGATCGAGCAGGGGTTGCGGGATCTCGTCGGGGGCGGCGGTCACCACGACCGCGTCGAACGGGGCCTCGTCAGGCCAGCCGTCGAAACCGTCGCCGACGCGAACATGGACGGTGTCGTACCCCAGCCGCTCGAGCAGGCTCGCGGCCTGCTGCCCGAGCTCGGGAACGATCTCGATCGTGTAGACCCGGTCCACACACTCCGCGAGAACCGCGGCCTGGTAACCGGATCCGGTCCCGATCTCGAGCACCTTCATCCCCTGGCGCGGCTCGATCACCGAGGTCATCAAGGCGACGATGTTCGGTTGCGAGATCGTCTGCCCCTGGCCGATCGGCAACGGGTAGTCACCGTAGGCCGAGCCCCGCGCCTCGGGCGGGACAAAGAGGTGCCGCGGGACCTTGCGCATTGCCTCGAGGACCGACGGATCACTGATGCCTCGTCTCTCGATCTGATACTTGACCATCGACATCCGCGCGGCAGTGGTCTCGTCGGCGACGGGTTCGTCCTTCTTGCTCTTTCCCCAGCTGAACGCCATCCCGACGGCCACGGTGACACCGAGTGCGAGAACGAGCGTTGTCACGAGATTGCTCCTGCGGTCTTCTGACCCGGGTCGGGATTCCATGGTTGACCTCCTTGTCTCACGACGCGTTCCTTCGTGCTCGAAGACGGTTGACCTCGAGATGTGCGCGTCGCGTCGGCTCGGGTATACGGTACCCCGCACCGGCGTTCAGGACCCACCGGACCGCGGTGCGAAGCGAGACTCGATGCCCGATCGAGACGTAGACCGGGGAAACCCCGGACCGCGTTCGAACCACCGCCGCTGCGCATTTTCCCCGAAAGACCAGCGGCGCCGTCGCGCCGCGCTCGAAAGCCGGTTCGCCCGGTTCGCCCACCAGCACCGACTTCGCGACACCGATCGTCGGCACGTCGAGAAGCACACCGAGGTGCGACGCGATCCCGAACGACCGCGGATGGGCGAGCCCGTGACCGTCGACCATCAACAGGTCGGGCTGTTGCCGCAGACCGGTGAAGGCCTTGACGACGGCAGGAGACTCCCGGAACGAGAGGTAGCCCGGGATGTACGGAAAGCGTGCGCGGGCGACCGCGGTTGCCGTCTCGACCGTCTCGAGCGACCCGGCATCGAGAACGACCACGGCCGCGTACAGGGTCGCGCCGCCGCGGTCGTAGGTGACGTCGGCCCCGGCGATCCGGCCCACACGATCCAGACGATCCCGTCTCTCGACGCGGTCGCGGAGTCTATGCTGCAGCGTCTTGGCCTCGCCCAGGTCCCAGCCGCCCGACGGCTCACGTCGAGGCACCGGAATGTGGGGAAGCTCCATCGCAGAACCAACGTAGCTGGAGCGGTGCGGCGGAGTCAAGAAGGGCTACAATGCCGGCTCGCCCGAACGACACACCCCCGGTCGCGCGACCGGGACCGATGAGGTTTCCCGGTGCCATCGTCGAAGTCCC
>JBFJTV010000429.1:0-2007 GCA_041625075.1 Candidatus Polarisedimenticolaceae bacterium
CGAGCGCGAGCGCGAGGCCGTTCGAGCCACGCTCGCGGCGCTGCGCTCGCGACTTCTCGTGCCGATCGAGATGCCCGAACAGGGCACCGTCGGCTTTCTCTCGATCGGCCAGAAATTGACCGGGGGCAGGTTCAACGCGGAGGAGATGACCTTGCTCTCCCTTCTCTCGACCCAGGTCGGCATCGCCGTCCGAAACGCCCGTCTTCACGAGGATGCGGTGGCCCGAAAGATCGTGGATCAGGAGCTTGCGATGGCGCGGTCGATCCAGCAAACGATCCTTGCGGGACGCCATCCCGCTCCAAACGGACTCGACATTGCCGCGCTGAGCATCCCCAGCCGCCAGGTCGGGGGCGACTACTACGACCTGGTGTCGATGGATCACGGTCGCCTGGGTATCGCGATAGGCGATGTCTCCGGAAAGGGAATTCCCGCCGCGCTCGTGATGTCCATGCTGCACGCCGGTCTGCACGCGCAGCTGAACGGACGCGCTGCCGTGGCGGACGTCGCCGATCGGATGAATCGTATCCTGTGCCGCTCGACGTCGGCGGAGAAGTTCGCCACCTTCTTCTTCGGGATCTACGAGCCCGCCGAGCGGCGCTTTCTCTACACCAATGCCGGCCACAACTACCCTCTGGTGGTCGGCAGGAACGGTCAGGTCAGACGTCTGCGCGAGGGCGGCCTTCTGCTCGGGGTCATGGAAGACAGCCGCTATAGCGAGGCCTCGGTGGGAGTGACCCCGGGAGATCTGCTCGTGTTCTACACCGACGGTGTCACCGAGGCGGCCAACTCCGGCGAGCAGGAATACGGCGAGTCGCGGCTCCTCGAGGCCGTCATGCGCGACCCCGACCGGCGCGCTCAGGAAATCATCAATTCGGTCCGCGACGAGGTCGTCCGGTTTAGCCAGAGCGACACCTTTACCGACGATTTCACGATTATCGTGATTCGTGCCCCCTTGATGTAAACCATCATCGGCCCTCCGGAGTATTATCCAAAAAGGGCACAGATTCATTCTTTTTGGCAAACGTTGAAAGCGCGGCGAGAAAAATGAATCCGTCCCCGTTTGTGAAAGGAGAAGACAGTGCAAGTCAAGAGATTGGCCATCGTCGTTCTGCTCGTCGTACTCGCGATGCCGGTGGCTGCGCAAGCGGCGGAAGAGGAATTCGCGTGGAGTGGATCGGTCGCGCCGGGGCAGACCGTCGTGATCAAGGGCGTCAACGGCGACATCACAGCCTCGCCCGTGGCCGGGAGCGCGGTGGACGTGCGCGCAGTCAAGAGCTCCCGCAAGGACGACCCGGGCGAGGTCAGGATCGAGGTCGTCGAACACACCGGCGGGGTCACGGTATGCGCCGTCTATCCCGGTAAGAACAACGTCTGCCGGCCGGGCTCCGACGGCAGTCTGGGTGCCAAGGACAACGACGTCACCGTGAACTTCACGATCGGGGTCCCCGCGGGCGTCGACTTCGTCGGGCGCACGGTCAATGGGAGCATCGAGATCAAGGACCTCGACGCCGGCGCCAAGGCCGGCACGGTCAACGGCAACGTCGACGTTTCGGTCAGCGGAGTGGCGCAGGCCAACACGGTCAACGGCTCGATCCGTGCCTCGATGGGTCGCGCGGACTGGGACGGCGAGGTCGTGTTCAACACGGTCAACGGGAGCATCACGATCGACCTCCCCTCCGATGCGAGCACCGACGTCTCCGTCAAGACCCTGAACGGTTCGATCTCGACCGACTTTCCCATCACGGTATCGGGGAAATTCACCGGTAAGTCGGCCCGCGGAACCATCGGCAGCGGGGGCCGGGAACTCTCGATCGAGACCGTCAACGGCTCCGTCAAACTGAGGAACAAGGGGTAGCCCCTCGGACACCTGAACGAGCTTTGTAGCTCGTTGAAAAACGCCGCGATCCGCCCAATGTTCGTACCCGGGGGCCGGGAGGACGTTCATGGGCGAGTCGGTTCGCGGGCTCAAGGTCACAAAGTCCGCGCTTCGCTGGTGCCGAACGTGCG
>JBFJTV010000430.1:0-1990 GCA_041625075.1 Candidatus Polarisedimenticolaceae bacterium
TCAGGTTGCCGATGTCCTTGTCGTTGTATTTCATGAGGGTTTCCTACATTCCAGACGCGCATAGACATTCCGAAAGGAATCACGGGCACGCGTGAGCAGCGACTCGGCTGCCTTGGGTTTCAGACTCATTCTCTCCGCGATCTCGTTGACGGGAAGATCCTCGAGGTATTTCCACTCGAGCACCTTTCCGTGGCGAGGCGGGAGGAGATCGAGCGCCATGTGGACCAGGGTGGACTCCTCGTCCCGAAAGACCGGGGTCTCCGGTCCGTCGGTCACCGGGGCCAGCTCTTCGGTCAGCTCGACCTCCGCGGGTCGGTTCTTGCTTCGACGGAAGTGCGCCGCGATCTCCGTTCGGCAGCATGCACAAAGCCACGTCATCAGCGCGGACTCGCCGCGAAAGGACCCGAGCCTCCGGATCGCGTTCACCAGCGTGGTCTGAACGATCTCCCGGGACAGCTCGGGGTCGTGCCTGAGGCGCGACGCGGCAAAACGTTGGAGGGCCGGAATATAGGCGTCGCAGAACGCGCGGAACGCCTCGTCGTCACCGGCGATCATCCCGCGAACGAGCGCGCGCTCGTCCGTGCTCGCGCCGGCGGTCGTGTGCGAGGCGTGGCCCATCGAAATCCCGAAGGATCTTACCAGGGGGTACGTCGTCTCGGATTCGCCCATCCTCTTGTTAGATGCGCCGACCGGGCGGATTCCTCCGATCTGAAAAAACCATGAATAAGTTGATTTCCTTGGGCCCTGCGGTCTCCGGGGTGCTGTCTGCCTTCCCGCGCCCTACGTTGCCCGGAAGGAGGCAGCCATGGGGTTTCTTCGAATCGCGACCGTCTCGGCCCTGTTGTCCTTTTCGACCTGGCCGATCCTCGCCGACGAGCCCGTGACCCGGGTTGCGGTCGCCGACGCCCGGGTGGCCCCGGTTGCCGCCGCCGACGAGACCACGGAGATGATCGTGGCGGTCGCCCTGGCCGATACCCTTCCGACCAGGCTCACGGACAAGGACCGCTCGAGACTCGAGAAGGTCGTCCAGGACCTTCGACGTGGAAACGTCCCGGACGCGGAAGAACGCTGGCTGCTTGTCGTCAGGGAGACCACGGGCGGCGCCGCCCCCGTCGACGTCGAGGAGATGCTCCACTGGGTGCTTCGCGAAACGTACCTCGAAAACAACAAGGACCTGCGGTTCTACGCGGACAAGGTCCGGTACTACAACGACCAGAAAGAAGCGGTACGCCAGCACCTCGACGAGGTTCGAGCCACCGCTGCCGGGACGCCACGCAACAACAGGATTCAGGTGGAACGGATCGAGCTGACGAAGAGCTACAAGCCCAAGAAGGAGCCCGTGCAACAGCGTTCCACCAAGAAGATGAAGGACGATGAGCTCGCGCTGTACCTGAAGGAGTGGGAAGACAAGCTCACCAGTATCGGTGACGACGCCCAGCTCGCCAACATCGACCTCCAGAACGCGATGCAGAAGCAACAGCAGACGTTGCAGACGATGTCGAACGTCTCGAAGATGCTCCACGACACCGCGATGGCGGTGATCCGCAAGATCGGCTGACTTCCGCCGTTCGACCTCGCGGCGCGACGGTTCGCCGACCCGTCCGCCCGCCCGCCGAATCGGTGTTCACGACAACGCTTTCCGGGTGCACATTGATCCTCGACGCGGCGGATGCGCCGCCGCAAGGTCCGGAAGGAGGACAATCATGCACCGACAGAAGTTGACTCGCGCGATGCTGCTGGTCGCGTTCGTACTGGCGGTCTTCGTCGGCGCGGCGGCGGACGGCGAGGGCCATGACGACGGCAACATGGATGCCTGGCTCGCCGCGATGACGCCCGCGGAGCCTCACGAGGGTCTGGCCGAGCAGGCGGGGGAGTGGCGGCGTCCGCATTTGCATATTTATGTATCATCTAGTATGCTTTGATGCATGAGAACCACGATTGACCTGACGGACGACCTGCTCCGGCGAGCCAAAAAGAGAGCCGCGGATGA
>JBFJTV010000431.1:0-1940 GCA_041625075.1 Candidatus Polarisedimenticolaceae bacterium
AAGCACCTCGCCCACGAGGACTTCCCCAAAAAACTCGCCTGGCTCGACGCGCTCCCCGAGCATTTCACGACCGTCCACGACCCCGGACGGCCGACGGTGCTCTGCGGCGATCTGAACATCTGCCCTGCGCCGATCGACAACTGGAACGAGGAACTGCTGGCCGGGACGATCTTCAACACACCCGAAGAACGCGGGCGTTTCGCGGCGCTACTCCAATGGGGGTTTCGGGATACCTTCCGCGAGAAACACCCCGAGACCCGGGCGTTTTCGTGGTGGGACTACCGCGGCGGCGCCTTCCACCAGGGTCGCGGGCTCCGCATCGATTTCCTGCTCGCGACGGAAAGCGTGATGACTCGCGTCCGGAGCGCCGAGATCGACCGGGACTATCGCAAAAAGAAGGAAGGTTTGACGCCCTCCGACCACGCCCCGGTTATCGTGGATCTCGAATAGCTACTCCAACGCCGTCCGGGCTATGATTCGCCTCTAGCGACCGATCGGGGGATCCTTCCATGGAAATGCCGCATCCGACCGATGCCCACAAGCGCCTCGAGCAGCTCGCCGGGCGGTGGGCCGGCGAGGAACGGATGAGCCCTTCGCCGTTCGACCCCAACGGCGGCACCGCCATTGGCCGCGTCGACAACCGGGTCGGGCTCGACGGCTTCGTCGTCGTCCAGGACTACGAGCAGGAACGCGGCGGTGATGTGGCCTACCGTGGCCACGGTGTGTTCGCGTGGGATTCGGTTCGCGAGGAGTACGTCCTGCATTGGTTCGACACGATGGGGATGCCGCCCACCGAGCTCCGCGGGAACTTCGACGGGGAGGTTCTCACGCTGACCGGCAAGACGGCGCAGGGCCACAGTCGCGTCATTTTCGACTTCACTACGGCCGATCGCTACGACTGCAAGGCCGAGGTGTCGCCCGACGGCCGGTCATGGCAGACCTTCATGGAGGGTAGCTACGCGCGGCAAGATTGAGACCGCGGCGCTAGGGGCACGATAACGGGGAGGCCTCGACCTCCCCGTTTCGCGTATCGACCTGGGCTTCGCCGTTGGAGTCGTACGTCGCGGCGACGCTTCCCTCGGCCCCCCGGACCAGGAACCACATGCCCTGATCGACCGTGGGCTCGAGGGCGTACGGAAGCGTGGTCTCCGGGTGGTCGCTCCCCAGACACAGATCGGTGGCCACCGAGAAGTCGCCCCCGCTATCCTTCAACGCGTCCAGATCGCCGCAGATCACGTCGTACTCCCCGGTGGCGGGCATCGAAGACCAAACAAGGACAGAGTCGTCGACCCACAGGGTGGGGGTCGCCAGCTCCACCGGTGCGGCGACGACATGCAGGACGATGTCGAAGCAGGTGAAGTCGTTCCTGGTGAGCGTGATGTCGATGAGCGGAAACCCGTCACCACCGGGGACGAGTCCGCTGTTGAAGTGCTCCGGCTCTCCCCCGTCGATTTGAAGATCGAGGGTCATCTGATGAAGATCCCCCGCGAGCTGGTAGATCCCGGATCCGGTGATCTGGAGTCCCGGCCCGGGGACGGTCCAGTCGACGCCGGTCACCGCGACCGTCTCGAGAGGTCCGTACCACGGGATGTAACTCAACGCGAAGGTGCCCTCCATCGGCACGGGCTCCCAGAGCGGACACTGACAGGGTGGAAAGCAGCCCTGTTGGTAGGTACTGCCGTCCTGCAGCTCGTAGGGGATTGCGGGAAAACCGTCAGCGTGGGCCGCGAACGAGGCGAAGGCGATCGCAGCCACGATCGGAGCCACTCGGATCCAGTGGTTGCTACGGCTCATCTTCGGCCTCCTTCCAAAAAGTCTTCCGCCGGGGTCAGCTCTCCTCTTCGAGAAGCTCGATGCGGTCGGGCTTGTTCGGCACCATGCACAGGAATTCGAACGGTGCTTCCGTGACTTCGTAGAAGTGCGGTGCGCCGGCCGGGATG
>JBFJTV010000432.1:0-1842 GCA_041625075.1 Candidatus Polarisedimenticolaceae bacterium
AGCATGATCTCGCGATCGATCATTTCCCGGAGGACCTGCTGCGTCAGCTGCGGACGATAGGTCTCGTACTGCTCCCGAAAGAGCTGCCGGTAGTAGTCGTCTCGTCTTCGAAGCTCGTTGAGAAAGTCGCGGCTCGAGACGGGTGTGTCATTGACCATCGCGGCCCAGTCGGCGTCGGTCGCGCCCGGCCGATCCACGAAGTAGTAACCGAGGGACAGGGTCATCGCGATAGCGACGAGCCACAGCACCCACTTCAGGTGCCGGAGGTTGTCCCGCATCACGTTGAGCATGGGCCTCTCCCGGCAAAAAACGGGTTCAAAAGCGGGAAGTGTACCGCAGGCAGGAAGATACGGCAACAAAGGCCGGGTTGGCCCGGGAGGGTTCCAGGTGTTAGATTCGCCCGGCGGAGAGGAGGACCGGTAGCGAGCATGGCCAGGAAACGTCCCAGTTCCGGAATCCTTCTCGACTGGTTCAACATCACCTATCGCAGCGTCGCGATCGTCGTCGTCGTCGCCATCGTGGCCCTCGCGGCGGGGTGGTTCGTGTGGCGGCACTACTTCGAGGCGGGCCCGCGGCGCGGTGCGGCCGAGGCGATTAGCCGTGCAGAGCAGCGTTTCGACCAGGCCCTGCAATACGAGGACAACGAGCGCTTCGACGAAGCCCTCGCGAGCGCTCGCGCGGCGCTGAGCGAGGCGCGCGCTTCCTTCAGTGGGGACGAGTTCGACGAGGCCCGGTTGTCGGCCGAGCGGTCCGAGGGACTCTCGCGAATGGTCCTCGACATGGCCAAGGGGCAGGCGAGCGGGGAGAAGGTCGTTCGGTTCTACCGCATCGAGGGCGATGTCCGGGTCAAAAGGAAGGGCACGTTCTCCTGGGAATCCGCCGACTCGGAGACGGCGCTGCAGGTCGGCGACATGATCAAGACATCGTCCGGGGCTTCGTCGCAGATCGTCCATTTTGACGGAACGGTGACGACGATCCAGCCGGGGTCCCTCCTCGAGATCCGGGAACTCTCCGAGAACCCGGTCACCAAGGTCCGGAAGGTCACCGAGAAGCTGAACTGGGGTGAGGTCACGGCTTCGACCGCCAGGCGCAACGTCGACGGCTCGTTTCACGAGGTGGCCACCGACAAGGTCGCGGCTCGATCCGAGGACGAGGGCGAGTTCCGAGTGACCGCCGACAGGGAGAAAAAGACGACGACGATCGACGCCTTTTCCGGAAAGGTCGAGGTGCTGGGACGCGACACCAGAGAGGTCATCGCCGAGGGCGAGAGGCTGCGCGCGGGAGCCGACGGTCGCCTCGGAAACAAGGAGCTTCTTCCCGGTGTTCCGAAGCTGCTTTCTCCGGCCGACGAAATGGTCTTCGTTTACGAGAGCCCGGCGGCCTCGACGACACGACTCGTGTGGGAGCGGATCCCGCTCGCGAATAAGTACCGGCTGCTGATCTCCGACCGGTTCCTGTTTACCGACCCGAGATACGACAACTACCGGTCGGACACCGAGGTCGTGATCGACGGCATCAGCGAGGGCGCGTACTACTGGAAGGTCGCCGCGGTGTCGTCGTCCGGCGTTGACGGCCCGTTCAGCGAGACCCGCAGGTTCCGGGTGACGACCCAGAAGATCCGGGACGTCACGGACAAGACACCGCCCCGGCTCGAGATCACCGACTTCGTGCAGACCGGCGCCATGGTGATCATCAACGGCCGCACCGAGCCCGGCGCTCAGGTCTGGATCGACAACGAGAAGATCGACGTGGCGGACGACGGCTCGTTCTACACCGTCATCCGGCTCCGCAAGGAGGGCATGAACGAGCTGCAGTTCGTCGCCCAGGACGCCGCCGGCAACG
>JBFJTV010000433.1:0-1807 GCA_041625075.1 Candidatus Polarisedimenticolaceae bacterium
GCACCAAACGGCCAACAAAGGCATGTCCCCCCCCTACCACTTCATGAGGTTGATCTCATCGACGTCGGTGGTCCCGCGCAGCCGGAAGAGCGCGATGATGATGGCGAGCCCCACCGCCGCCTCGGCCGCGGCCAGCGTCATGATGAAGAAGACATACACCTGGGCCTCGGCGGTCCCCGCCTGGCGTGCAAAGGTGATGAACGCCAGGTTCGCGGCGTTGAGCATCAGCTCGACGCTCATCAGGATGACGATGGCGCCGCGCCGCGTCAGCACGCCCACGACCCCCATGGCGAACAGGATCACGGAGACGATGAGGAACATCCGCGGGTCCACGTCACAGTCTCCGTTTGGCGAGCAGGACCGCACCGACCATCGCCACGATCAGCAGAATCGACAAGACCTCGAACGGGTAGTAGAACTTCGTGAACAACTCCTTCCCGAGGGCATCGACGGTGCCGTACTCGGCCGTCTCCGGCGGGAACCCCGCGAGGTCCGTCTTCCACAGCGCGAGCGCGAGAACGGCGGCGAACAACAACGTCAGCACCGGCGCGGCGAGTTGCTGGAACCTGCCCGAGGGACGCTTGAAATCTTCCTCGCCGAGGTTGAGCAGCATGATCACGAAGACCACGAGAACCATGATCGCGCCCGCGTAGACGATCAGCTGCAGGAAACCCATGATCTCCGCGCCGAGCAGGAAGAAGAAGCCGGCGATCGAGACGAGGTTGAAAGCGAGGGCAAGGGCGCAGACGACCTCCTTGCGGTGGGTCAGGACGACCAGTCCCGAGCTGATCGCAAGAACCGCCAAAACATAAAACGCGAGAACTTCCATCACACGCGACCGATCCAATCGAACGCTACCGCCACACCGGTGAACATGACGTTGGCGAGGGACAGCGGCAGCAGTCCCTTCCACCCCAGGCCCATGAGCTGATCGTAGCGGAACCGCGGCAGGGTCCACCGCACCTGTACGAACAGCACCATGAAGAAACCGACCTTCGCGACGAACGCGAGGACCTGCAGCGCCCACAACGGCCAGCCCTCGAGCGGCACCGGGAATCCGAGCTGCCACCCACCGAGATAAAGCGTCACCAGGAGGGCGGATCCCACGAACATCGCGATGTACTCGGCCATGAAGAACATCGCGAACCGCATCGCGGAGTACTCGGTGTGGTAGCCGGCAACCAGCTCGCTCTCGGCCTCCGCCATGTCGAACGGGAGCCGGTTGCTCTCCGCGAAGATCGCGATCAGAAAGATGATGAAACCGAGGAGCTGCCACCCGCCCCCGAGCGCGTTCCAGTTCCAGAACCAGCCCGCCTGCTGCTCGACGATCAGCATCGGCCGGAGCGTGCCGCTCACGAGAATCACACCGACGATCGAGAGCGCGAACGCCAGCTCGTAGGAGATCATCTGCGCCGAGGCCCGGAGGCCGCCCATCAGCGAGTACTTGTTGCGCGAGGACCAGCCGGCGCAGACGATCCCGTACACCCCGATCGCGGTCGCGGCCAGCGCGAACAGGACGCCGCCGTCGATGTCCACCACCACCAGCTTGACCGGGCGCCCGAACAGCTCCACGGTCGGCCCGAACGGCACCACCGCGAACCCGCACAGCGCCGGGACCAGCGTCATCGCCGGCGCGGCGAGGTAGACCCAGCGCTGCGCCTCCGCCGGGACGATGTCCTCCTTCATCAGCGTCTTGACGGCGTCGGCCACCGGCTGGAGCAGCCCCAGCGGCCCCACCCGGTTCGGCCCCCAGCGGAACTGGTTCACCCCCGAGACCCGGCGCTCGACCCAGGTCAGGGGAGGAAAC
>JBFJTV010000434.1:0-1802 GCA_041625075.1 Candidatus Polarisedimenticolaceae bacterium
GACCGACCGCATTACCGACATGCGCGGGGCCGGTCTTGCCGGGGTGTGGCGCGTCTCGACGGGGAAACACAACGTGACCACACGCGCCGATGCCCGCTGGGAGCAGGCCGAGGTGCGCGACGCCCTGCTCGTGATCCAGGATCGGGGCGGGGCCGAGCGGTCGCTGTTCGGTCTCACCGTCGAGGACATGGTCTCGCTCGGGCGCTGGACCCTGGCCCCGTCGATCCGGTGGGACCGCCGTGACGACACGTTCATCTCCGGGGGCGGGGGAACGCTGCCGCCGCCGGCCGAAAACGTTGCCGAGGACGCGTGGTCGGGGAAGGTCGGGGCTGTCTGGGCGGCCGGTTCGAAGACCAACGTCCGCGGCTCGGTCGGGAGCTTTTACCGCGCTCCGAGCCTGCGCGAGCTGTTCGGAAATCGCGGGGCGCTGCGCGGCAACCCCGATCTCAGGTCCGAGCGCGGCGTGGCGGGCGAGGTCGGGGTCGTCCACGGGATCGAACGCGGCAGATTCGAGACCAGCGTCGAGGTCGTCGGCTTCGGACGGCGCACCGAGGACCTGATCCACTTCCGGCAGCAGAGCCAGGGTGTCGCCGTCGCGGTCAACCTTCTCGACACCGAGGTCTACGGCGTCGAGGCGCTCGCGAGCCTGCGGTGGCGCAACGGATTGTGGTTCGACACGAGCGTTACCCGGCAGAAGGCGACCGACCGCTCGGCGGGGCCTTTTCACGGCAAGCCGTTGATCTACCACCCCGAGTGGCTCGGCTACGCCGGCGTGCGGTGGCAGCGCGCGGGCTGGCATCTCGGGTGGGAATGGACCTACGTTGGCGAGAACAGCACCGACGAGTTCGACACTCCCGAGCTTCGGCTTCCGGCGCGGATGATCCACGACGTCTTTGCCGGCTATGAGTGGTCCAACGGTCTGCGGCTCTCCCTCGACGTGCGCAACGTCTTCGATCGCATGACGGTCGACGTCGCGCGGTATCCGCTTCCCGGTCGGGTGGTCTTCGCGCACATCGGATGGAGCAGCGGAGCGATGCAACGATGACCTTCACGCGTTCCATCTTTGCGGTCTTGGTGATCGTGGCGGTTCTGTCTTTGTCGGGTTGCGGCGACGACTTCACGCCACCTCGGCTCCGGGCGACGGGAGAGCCCGTCGCGCAGGTCGGACAGGTCATCGACGTCGAGGTCAGCCTTCCCTGGCTGACGTTACCCGGGACGGCGACCGGTGGGCTCGAGATCGAGATCCGGTTCGAGATGGAAGAGGTGGGACACGGGCACCTTCCCGCCCGGGTGACCTACGGCCCCGCACTCTATGCCGGAACCACGCCATACGCCGTGGAGGACGAGGGCGATGGCCGCGCGACGGTGTTCGTCAGCGATACCAGTTGGGCGACGGGCCGGCTCGGACCGCTCCGAGTCGGCGACATGGTCTTCGAAGTGATGCTCAACGGTTTGCCGGAGCGCGACGCGCGATACGTCAGCGGCACCTCGTGGGAGTCG
Source organism: Candidatus Polarisedimenticolaceae bacterium (assembly GCA_041625075.1). Lineage (GTDB taxonomy): Bacteria > Acidobacteriota > Polarisedimenticolia > Polarisedimenticolales > Polarisedimenticolaceae > JBFJTV01. Next base: position 1,501 of record JBFJTV010000434.1, read on the forward strand.
ATCACCGGGCTCGACGGCGCGTTCGAGGGTTGGCGCCGGCACCGCTTTCTCGTCGCGGGCACGGACTTCTTTTCGAACGTCGGTCGGATCACCGAGGTGGCCCTGGTCAAGGAGAACGAGATCGTCGTTCGCACCGGTCTCGAGATCGTCAGCTCCGACCCGGTGTTGCGCGTCAGCGAGGGTGCGGTCTTTTCCGTCAATCGCTTCACGCACGACAACGTCCAGCGGCTCGACCCCCAGAGCTCGTTTGCGACCGCGTGGCAATCCACGGTCGGCGCGGGCGCGAACCCGCACGACGCCGC
>JBFJTV010000435.1:0-1766 GCA_041625075.1 Candidatus Polarisedimenticolaceae bacterium
GCCTTTTTCCAGTACTTGTGACTCTGGAGGCGCTGGAACATACCGCCGGTCTCGACGCACAGGATGAACTTCGCCTTGGTCTCGAACGTCAGATGCTCGACGAGTGACGGAATGGAGTACGCTCCCGACCCGAGCCGGGTGCAGTCGATCTTCTCGGTCTTTCCGGTGTCGATGTCGGTGTCGTAAACGATCAGCTCGCCGGCGATTGCACCGCCGTGCTCGTCGGGAATAAACCGCAGCTGCTCGCGGCTCACGCCCGAGATCGAGAACATCGCCTCGATGTCGTCCATCACCGTATCGGATTCGGTCTGATCGTCGAAGTTCGCGTCGCCCCAGTTCTTGGACTGGTAGTACGCGTCCCGCTTGGTCGCGAAGTCGTTGGTCTGGACCAGTTCCTTGGACAACGACATCATCTTGAGAGTCTGCGCGAAGGTCTTGGCGGTGTTGACGGTCAGGGTCCGTCGTGACTTGTCGCGTCCGATCTCGAAGTAGCCCTTCCGGATGTCGTACCTGACGTTGCCGAGCGAGCGCACGGGGAAGACGACCTCGGGTTTCCCCTTCTTCCGGATCTTGTCGTGGATACCGGTGGCGACGGTGTCGATGGCCTTGACGGTCACGCGGTCCATCTTGGCCTTCTGGGTCTTGGGAGATTTCATGTCACACCTTGAGCGGGCAACGCTGCCCGTCTAATCACTCAGTTTTCGCCGCGACAGTACGGCGATCAGGACGAGGATGGTCGCGATGGTGAGAAGGGCCATGATGTTGCTCAGGAGATCCCCGAAACCGAGGTCGATCCCGGTGATGCGCTTCCCGCCGCGGGCCACGACCCAGACGGCGAACAGCACGCCCATCAGCCCCTCGCCACCGACCATGCCCGACCCCAACAGCACACCTTGCTCGCGGCGCTGCTCGCTCTGCTCCGGCGAGACGCCCCGCGTCATCAGGTGTCGCATCAGACCGCCGAGAAAGACCGGGGCCATCGTCGACAGCGGCAGATACACCCCCACGGCAAAGGCCAGGACGGGGATGCGGAACATTGCCGCGACCGCGGCGATCCCGACACCGATGAAGATCAAGGGCCACGGAAGGTTCTGATCGAGTACGCCGTCGATCACGAGCTTCATGAGAACCGACTGCGGTGCGGGGAGCTCCGGGCCGCCCAGCCCGCCCTCGACCGTCCGGTTCAGCGTGCTGATCACGTAGATCACGACGCCCGCGGACGTGACCACCCCGATCAGCTCGCCGATCTGCTGCAGACGCGGCGTCGCGCCGAGAATGAAGCCGGTCTTGAGATCCTGCGAGGTGTCGCCGGCGATGGAGGCCGCGATACACACCGCGGTGCCGACCATCAGCGCGGTGGCCTTGCCCAGCGAATCGGTCCAGCCGAGAAAGTAAAACACCGCGCTCGTGGCGAGCAAAGTGGCGATCGTCATCCCCGACGTGGGATTCGAGGTGACTCCGACGAGACCCACGATTCGCGACGACACCGTGACGAAGAAAAACGCGAACACGGCGATGAGAAGCGAGGCGACCGCGCGGACCCAGACGCTGTCGATATAGCCCAGGATGCCGGGGACGAGGGTCAAAGCCAGCAGGATCAGCGCCGCGACGATCAGCACGGTCCGAAACGACAGATCGCGATCCGTGCGCTCGACCGCGTCAACCGCGCCCGACCCGCTGCCCAGCTGCTTCAGCCCGAGCTTGAACGACTCCACCATGGTCGGGATCGACTTGATCAGGGTGATGATCCCCGCGGTCGCGACCGC
>JBFJTV010000436.1:0-1667 GCA_041625075.1 Candidatus Polarisedimenticolaceae bacterium
CCTCCCATTCCCAATCCCGATCTGGCCTCGGCGCTCTGGGCGATTTGGCTCGGAGACAAACCGGTCAGCGGAGATCTCAAGAAGGACATGCTGAGATTCGTGCTCGGGGGTTCTTAGCCTTCGACTCCGAGCTACTTGCCCTGGTCGTAGATGCGCCACATGTCGGCGTCGTCGAAGATCTTCTCGGTGTCGTCCGGATTCATGGCGTCTCGCTCGAGGTCGCGGTATCGTCCCCGCTCACGGAGAGACTCCTCGAAGTAGTCATGCTGGATCATGGCGCTCATGATCTCGTTCGTTCCGGTCCAGATCTGGGCCAGGCGGACGTCCCGCACCACGCGCTCGATGGGGTAGACATCGGTGTAGCCGATACCGCCCGTCACCTGCATCGCGATGTTGGCCACCTCCCAGGCAACCGTGGTGACGAACTTCTTGGTTTCGGAGACGATGCGGCGAACGTTGGGAAGATCCAGATCGACGGCCCGGGCCGCCTGATAAACCATGGCGCGGCAGGCATCGAGCTTGGTGATCGCCTCGGCGATCATGAACGAGACCGCTTGGAACTTGCGGATCTTGCGCCCGAATTGAACGCGCCGATCGGCGTAGCTCATGGCGAGGTTGAGCGCCGCGTTCATCATCCCGATGCAGGGAGCGGCGCTGGTGAGACGCTCGGGGATCATCATGCGGTAGAAGATCCGTGCGCCACCGTGCAGAGGACCGACGAGGTTCTCCTTGGGTACCGGGACATCGCGAAAGACGATCCTTCCGGTGCCCCCGCCGCGGGTTCCCATGAGGCCGTAGAGGTACTTGACCTCCACCTCCGGACATCGATCCACAAGGAGAGCAGAGATGCGCTCATCGGGAGGTGCGTTCTCGTCGAGGTTGGTACGGGCGTAGACGAGAAAAAAGTCTGCCCCCTCGGCGCCGACGACGAAGCGCTTCACGCCCCGTAGCAGGAAGTGATCCCCCATGTCCCGGGCGGTACTGGCGGCGCCGAAGAAATCGGAGCCACCGCGGGGCTCGGTCAGGGCTTCCGCAGCCACCTTGTCACCCCGCAGCATGGGGGTTAAGTACTTCTCCTTCTGCTCCACCGTGCCGAAGCAGTGCAGAGCCTCGCCGACGATCGACGGCATGACGAAGGCGCAGCCGGCCGCCATACCCAGGCAGCCGATCTCGCCCTGGACGGCCGAGTCTCCGACCCACGACAGCTCCTGGCCGCCGTACTTCTTCGGGAACCGCAGCCCGAGAAGACCGTGCCGGGCGTAGCTCTCGTAGAGCTCTCGCGGAAAACGGACCTCGTCTCGATCCATGGCCTTCAGATACGCGGGATCGACCTGGCTCCTGGCGAACTCCCGCGCCTTGTCGCGCCAGTAACGCTCCTCGTCGTTGAGCATGAAGCCGTACATCGTGGGCCTCCCGTCTCCATAGGGGTTCTTTGATTCACATCCTGGCCCAGGGGGAGGGTCGGGGGCAACATTTGCACCCACGGTGGTGGCACAATCGGCCGCCACACAAGTACCAGGGTGCGAGACTTCCGTCAGCGTGCTGACCTAGTTGCCGCCTGAGAGGTCGCTCGCGCCATCCCAAACACGAGCGGCGGTTTCATTCAGCGCCGGGCCCGGATCGGGTCGTACGACTCCGACCGAGGAGCATCAATCCCCGTCCCCCCG
>JBFJTV010000437.1:0-1647 GCA_041625075.1 Candidatus Polarisedimenticolaceae bacterium
CGGGCGATCGAGCTCAACCCGAACTACGCGACGGCACATCAGTGGTACGCCGAGTATCTCAGCGCGATGGGACGGGCCGACGAGGCCCTGCGGGAGATCGACATCGCCCTCGAGCTCGACCCGATGTCCCTCATCGTGAACCACGTCAAGGCGCAGGCTTTCTATATTGCCGATCGTCATGACGAGGCCATCGCGGCCTTTCGCAAGGTGTTGGAGATGGAGCCGGACTTTCTCTTCAGCCGGATCCTGCTCGTCGAGACGTTGACGGTGGCGGGTCGGGGAGAGGAGCTCGTCGTCGAGCTCGAGAAAATGGCGGCGCCGTTCGGTATCGATCCCGATCTGGTCCCCGGGATCAGACCGGCATGGGAGGCCGACGGAATCTCCGGGGTCTACGGGTGGTGGCTGGAAGCCCTGGAAGACATGTCGAAAGAGGATTTCGTCCACCCGATCTACATGGCCGCGGCGCACACCTGGACCGGGAACAACGACGCGGCGATCGCGATCTTCGAGGAATCGTACGCTCTTCGCGAGGTGACGATGGCGTACACCAAGGTGTACCCGTTGTTCGACCCGCTACGGTCCGACCCGCGTTTTCAGGAGTTGATCGATCGGATGAACTTCGACTGACGGAAATCCAGAGTGTCCCGATTTTTTCAGGCGCGGTTGTCGGGGGAATCGCCGTCGTTCGGCTGATCGAGGAACTCCTCGAAAACCACTTCCTCGTCGTCCCCGTCTTTCTTCGCCGATTCGGTGCTGCCGCTGTTTCCGGAGGGCTCCGCGCCGGGAAGCTTGGCCCCGGTCGCCGCGGAGAAGACGTTGGCGAGGTTGTCGAGCACGCCGGACAGCCGCTTCGAGTCCTCGACCTGTTCCTGGACGCCCTTCTTGAGACCGACCTGTTCCTCGGCAAGCGTCGCGAGCTCCTTCCGGAGTTCGGCCTCTTTCAACTCGAGGCTCTGCTCGACCGTGGTCCGCAGCGTCTCCATCCCCTCGTTTACCGACGACTGCGCCTTCTCCACCTGGGTCTCGAGGTCGCTGATCACCGTCTGCCGGAATCTCTCCGCCTCCGCGATGGTCTCGAACAGCGGTTCGATTCGCGAGGAGACTTCTTCCTGGGCCTTGCTGATGGCGTCGGTCAGCTCCTTCCTGATGGCGTCGATCTGTCCGGACATCTTCGTCTCGAGCTCGGTGATCGCCTGGCGGACCGACTGGAGCTCACCGTGCATCAGCACCTTGGTGACCATCTCCATCGCGCGTACCAGCTTCTTCGGGTCTTTTTCCTCGGCCTTCATCTGCGAACCCATGGTGACCTCAGATGGACAAACCGGTTTCCGGGGGGCGGGCTCCGATACCTCGCCCCTCTGAAAACATAGTGCCGAGGCGGCCGGGGTCAACGTGACGACAAAAAAACACCTCTTAAGAGGCGCTCATCGGGATTTCGGGGGATATTTCGGCGTTGGGCCGGTTCCGGAGGTCAGTCGTTCCGTGGCTCGGCAGCGTCGGTCGGGACGAGCTCCTCGTCGGGCGCCGCGTCCTCGGGGTACCCGTTGGGATCCTCACCGAGATCTTCCACGAAGTCGCCCTCGGCGGTTTCGAATTCGCTGCCCTCGGGAGCGTTCTTGCTCTGCTTGCGCTCGAGACGGCGCTCGC
>JBFJTV010000438.1:0-1599 GCA_041625075.1 Candidatus Polarisedimenticolaceae bacterium
CCGGATTTATAGGTTGAAATCCGGGCATTTTCGGGTCGAAAATCCAGAGTGTCCCTATTTTTACTTGAACAGTTTGAGGATGACGAGCAGGAACTCCTGCGAGCCCTCGAGGTCCTGGATGTCGGACTGCACGGCGCGACCGTAGCTCAGGTTGATCAGGGTCTTCCACGGTCCGACGAAGTTCCCGGACAACCCCACACCGGTGAACTGCTGCGTTCCCACCACCGAGGTGCGGTCGAGCACCTGCGCCGTGTCGACCGTGGCGTTGAACTGGATGACGTCGAAGACGTTGAAGGCGTAGCCCGCCCGGAGGATCGTGCCGCGGTCGAAGCGCACGCCGGTTCCCGCGAAGCCGTTCAGGCTGTTGTCCCCGAAGAGTCCGAACTGGTAACGGCTGAAACGATCGAGGTTGTCACCGTCGAGGTAGTTCACCTCGCCGCGGATCTTCTGGAAGTGCGGGAGGTACCACTCCTTGAAAGCCCCGGCGCGCCACCGCGTGAAGCTCTTCTGAGAAGGGTCGAACCCGGGGTCGACGAACGACCCGCTCGAAGGGTCGAACAATCCCCACGGCGCCCAGTCCGAGCGGCTCGACCACGATCCCTCCGCGCTCACGGACCACGCCCGGCGATTGAACTCGATCTGCGTACGGAAGGTCGCGACGGTGTGATCCTGCGGGAGGACGAAGTCGAGACCCAGGTCCTCGCGCGCCTCCTGCGCCTCGTCGTCGTCAAAGTAACTGACGAACGTCAGGTTGCCGATCAGGTTGATCTTCCAGAACTTGCCGAGCGGGATCCCGCCGCGTCCCGAGATGCTCTGCGAGCGCACGCGGATCCGGTCGGCGACGACCTCGTCGTCGCCGAGAAAGACCTCGTCGTCCCGTTTGAGCCCAAACAACCCCGCCTCGAGCGCCGCGTCCATTTTCCCGTTGAAGACGTCGGGCTTGGTGAAATTGAAAAAGCCGAAGACCCCGGCAAAGAACAGGTTCGTTTGGATGTTCTTGTCCCACAGATCGTAATTGAAGTAGTTGACGCCCGCGACGGGAACGACGTTGCGGATCGAGTTGTCCTTGAACGCTCCCAGGGCGAGAAAGAGCTGATCGGTGTCGACGTTCCACTTCACGGTGCGGGTGCCGTCGGGTTGGCGCTCGAGATAGCGGTAACCCTGATCGGTCTCCTGCATCATGCGGTTGTCGGAATCGTACGCGCGCTGCCGGCGCGCCTGGAACTCCTCGGTCGGAACGTTGATCTGGTAGGCATCGAAGAACACGTTCCGCTGGACGACGAAGTTTCGCCCGGCGGCGGTCCAGACCTGTTGCCCGTCGACCTCGGTCGTCAGCCAGTAGTCGTGGCCGCCGGGCCCGCGAATCGGCCGGTAGTCGTCGCGCTCCTCGTTGGACAGCACCGGGGGCTCGAGATTGGTCTGGATCAGCGACGTCCGCGGACGGGTGAAGGTCTCCTTGTCGATCCACACTCTCCCGCGGTAGAGGCTCCGCGCGGCGTTGCCCTCGGTCGGCCGGAAGCTGAGGACGTAGCAGGGCCGCCCGCCCACCCGGTCCTCCCCCTCCAGCTCGTAGACGTAGGTGCGATCGAGGGTCAGATC
>JBFJTV010000439.1:0-1515 GCA_041625075.1 Candidatus Polarisedimenticolaceae bacterium
AGCTGTGCAAGGTCATGTGGCGCTTCCGACTTCATCACGTGCCGATCGTGAACGACGGCAAGATCAAGGGAATCGTGTCATCCCTCGATCTCTGCCGGGCCATCGCGGACGGGCACATCAAGACCTGAGCGGCACCTTGAACCGTCGGCCGGGGACCGGTAGTCTGGAGACCGGGGCCCCCGATGCTGGTGCTCCCCGGGAAGAAAATGACGCCAAGCCAGTTGATAGCGTTTCTCAACGCGATGTCCTGTGGCGACCTTGACTCCCTGGCTACCAAGCTGGATGAGGCGAGCCGCGCGTGCGTCGCGCTCGACGAGGACGAGCTCGGGCGCAAGCTGACGGACGCACGGGGCGCGTTGCTCGACGGCGACCTCAAGAGCTACCGCAAGAGCGTCGAAACGGTTGTCGCCCGGTTGGGTCACCTCAAGGCCAAACGGGCGACGCGGGCCTCGTAGCGCGAGTCGGAGAACCGCCATGGAGCAGTGGGGACCGCTGGCCTTTCAGATCGCCATGGGGATCGGTCTGGCGGCGTGCGCCGGCCTCAGGGCTTTCCTGCCGCTGTTTGTCGTTTCGATCGCCGCCAAGACGGGGTACCTCCCGCTCGCGGACCGTTTCGACTGGATGGGGACGTGGCCGGCGATCATCGTCTTTGGGGTGGCCGTCACCGCGGAGCTGTTGTCCGACAAGATCCCACTCGTGGACAACGCGCTCGATGTCGTTCAGGGTGTGATCAAGCCCGCGGCGGGGGCGATGATCGCCGTCGCCGTCCTGACCGAGCTCTCACCGCTCGAGGCGACGGTGCTCGGCATCATGGCCGGCGGATCGGCCGCCGGTATCGTGCAGCTCGTGAAGGCGAAGGTGCGCGTCGTCTCCTCGACACTGACCGCCGGTCTCGGCAACCCGATCCTGTCGTTGGGCGAAGACCTGATCTCGCTGCTGGGGTCGATCGTCGCCATCGTCCTTCCCTTTGCTCTCCTCGTGATCGCCGCCGTCTTTCTGACGTTTCTGCTCATGGCGATCCGCAGGTTCCGACAGAGGGCCGCTCGGCTGCAGCCATGAGCCGCGTCAGGAAACGCTGGACCGTCGCGGCGGTCCAGATGACCTCGACCGAAAACCGTACGAAGAACCTCGCCGCCGTCGAGCGTCTCGCAAATCGAGCCAGGGACCGCGGCGCGGATCTGATCGCGTTCCCGGAGAACTTCACCTATCTGAGATCCGAGGGCAGCAAGATCCGGTTCTCGGCAAGTCTCGACGGCGATCTGGTCGAGTGGCTCGGCCGGCTCTCGCGTGAGCTCGAGGTCTATCTTCTCGCCGGATCGATCCCCGAGAAGATTCGCCGCTCGCCGCGGATCCACAACACCTCGCTGTTGTTCGGCCCGCGAGGGGACCTGCTTGCTCGGTATCGCAAGATCCATCTCTTCGACATCAACATCCGCGGGGGTGCGGTCTTCATGGAATCGAAGACCGTGGCGCCCGGGGACGAACCGGTGGTCGTCGACACCCCGCTCGGGCGTC